>CAZSBA010000018.1:0-33443 GCA_964605035.1 uncultured Proteiniphilum sp.
TTGTGAAAAAGATGGAGTCATTGGGCCAGAAGGGCCACGTGGAGAGAGAGGTGAACGTGGAGAGAGAGGTGAAAGAGGCGAACAGGGTATTCCCGGAGAAGATGGGGAGGATGGGGCTACCGTGTTGAACGGAACAACAAATCCCAATGCCGAAGATGGCAATTTAGGTGATTTCTATATAAATACGAGCAGTTACCTAATATTTGGTCCCAAAACAAGCTCGGGATGGGGCAACGGAGCTAGCATACTAGGAGCAGAAGGTCCCAAGGGTGACAGAGGTGACAGAGGTGAGAAAGGTGATAAAGGTGATAAAGGCGACAAGGGTGAAGCAGAGTATGTGATACTAAGTGGTTCGAATAACCCGCCTGTAAGTTTGGGTAATGCTGGAGACTTTTATTATAACACTCAAGACAAAACTTTATTTTATCGCACTTCTTCAAGTTGGAGTTTAATAGCTAAATTGTCCAACACCATACAGTTTACTAAATCAGGAGCTGTCGTAGGGGAAACAGACCTGTTCTTTGAAATAGATCTGCCGTGGGATGTTTTTGAAGAGAGTATGGTGAATGTATATATTAAGCCTACAAGCATTTCAAGATGGTATCCACTTCCTGGGTACGTTACATCTGGGTTTGTGGAGAATACATTTTTTAATCCTGTTTTTAATCGTACCGGTAATTGGGGATCTTATAAGACTCAAGTGAGAATTTATCGTTCCAATGGTATGCATAATTATATAGATGCTACTATACGCATTGTTGTTACCGAAGCGGAGGTGTTCCATACTGTAGCTAAGCATATAGATTTCAATAATTTCGATGAGGTTAGTCAGTTCTTTGACCTAGGTGAGTTTTGAATATAAAAATTAATAATAACATTTTAATCATCACATATTAATTATCATTTTATGAAAACAACAGCAAAAAAAAGAGAGTTTAAAATAACACGAAAATCTTTTCGGTTTTTATTAATATCACTGATAGCTTCGCTCACTCTTTACAGTTGCGAAGAGAGCGAATTACTACCCGAAGAAGAAGAAGAGATATTACCTCCTATTGAGTTGGCTTGCGATTTTTTCAGTCAAGATAGAATACTAGTAAACGACCCAAATAGACCTGTTGATTACATAGTTGGTTGTTGGGCAAATGTACAAGGGAGCTTGAAAATTGAACCAGGTGTAGTAATTGCTTTTGCAAAAGATGCGGGACTTTACGTGAACCTGAAGGAGAAACTTTTCGAAATCAAGGGGACTGCTTCAGACCCTGTTATACTGACAGGTATCTCAAAACAGAAGGGGTACTGGCGAGGACTGTTCTTCGCAGAGGCATACAATACAAGTAACCTTATCGAACATGCCGTGATAGAGTATGCAGGATCACAAAACCTGACTACCTCTTCGCCAGTGTATGAAGGGAGTCTGGCGCTTAGGGGCGTTTCAGGTACACCACCACAGGCATTAAATCTGAATCATGTAGCTGTAAAGGATGGGGGCAGCGTGGGACTGGACTTTCACGGTATCCGCAAAAATGCTACTGTTTCTACTTCCAACTTGGTAATAACAGGCAATGAGGATGTTTCTGTTAAAGTCTCGGCTGAGATGGCGCACATTTTTGATAGTAGTTCATCATACACTGGTAATGCTTCAGACTTTGTGAACATTACAACCTCTTATTATGAGATTGAGGATAAGACTGTCTCATGGCAGAAGCTCAACGTTCCTTATCTGATAGATGGCAGGATTCACGTGAAAAAGGAGGGGCATCTGACGATTGAAGCGGGTGTGGAGATGGAATTCAAAAGCAATGCATATATACAGGTGGCCGCTTTATTGCCACCCTACAATGTGAGCCTACGGATAGAAGGAACAGAGAATGAGCCAGTACATTTGAAAGCGCACAATGGTACCAGTTGGGGGGGTATATATTTTTCGCACTCACAGGAGGATAACCTGATCGATCATACCATTATTGAACAGGCAAAAGGAGATTTCCCGGTGGGTAATCTTGAAAACTCGGGAGCAATTTATATGCATGCCGATCCTAAGGTTACTGTTAGGAACAGCTCTTTCATGAATTTGCCTAATTATGCTTTTTATGCTTATACTGGGGCTAGTGCAACACAGCCACCTGTGCCAAACCTAAGTAGACTCAACATTACTTACAACAACGTTGCCAAGGGTTCTGCTGAGATGGGGCATCTTGGATGGGGTAACGGAAGAAGCAATCATCATCCATAAATAATTCAAGAATCGTAAAAAAATAATATGAATATGAAAACGAAATCAATTACATTTAGTATAGTGTTGTTATTTAGTGTGTGTGCATCGGCTGTATTTGCCAAGGAGATAAAAAAGGATGACCTTATTGGCAGATGGGATATTCAAGGAAGCTTGATGGGCGACGACGGAACTGGTTGGTTACTGCCTCACAAACCTGCAAATCCTGATTGTGAAGCAGATCATACGATATTTTATGACAACAACACCTCTGAAGAAGTGTATCACGACAAAGATTGTAAGGCGAGTGAGAACGTTTTTGAGTGGAAGCTAAATGGAAATATTCTTACACTCACCAAAGGGGAGCGTAAAGTAAAATGGCATATAAAAAGCATCGAAGAGGGTAAGATGATTATAGGTGTTCAGGTAAGGCCTAATTCAGAAAATTTAATGTATGTAGTTTATAAAAAACACGACTAACATCACTCAGATATATTTGCGCGTATCACAATAACCTCTGGTTAGAGATACGCGCAAAAACAATCATCTTGTACAGCATAATTCAATAAAAAAAATTAAAAATGAGACAAAAGTTTATATACACGTTATGGATTTCATTTTTTGCACTCATTGGTATTTTGGCTTGCTCCGATGAACCGGAGGCTAATTTCCCAATTGAGGAAACTGAACCTATAGCAGAAGAAGATGAGCTTCAGCTTATACTTACCGCTAGCGAAACAACGGTATACGTGTCATCAGCGATACTGTTTGAAGTTGCTGCTGGCGAGGAGCCCGTAAACGGTGCCGATATATATATTAACGACATTAAAATTGCCGGACAGCAGCACTCATTTGATGTATCAGGAATTAAAACTGTAATCGCTAAAAAAGTAGGATATATCGATAGTCCTCCACTGGAAATCACCGTTATTGATAAAGCTACAGACGTAGATATCTATATTATTGGTCAGGCTGCATCAGAAAGCAGGACCCAATACCAACCTCTTTATTGGATAAATGGTGAATGGCATCCGTTCCAGCATGAGTACATAGGCGACTTTGTATTTCACGCTTTCACTTTGGCGAATGGTCAATTACATGTTGCAGGTGAAAGGCTATATTCCTCAAGTCGTTCTACTGTATTTCATTGGAGTGAGGATACATATGATGAATTAAGTGAGGATAATAGCTTTGCTTCGGGTAAAGATATAGCTGTTTCAGGAGGAGATATATACATAGGTGGGTTGAAAAATAAATCATCATCAGTTATGGCAATTGGCTATTGGAAGAATGGTAATTGGAATGAACTTAGTAGTGGCTCAGTCGGTAGTACCGATGGAGGACCGATTGTAGTAAAAGATGATAACATCTATTTTGCAGGGATAGTTAACGGAGTTCCAAAATACTGGAAGAACGGTGTAGAGCTGCAGCTCGATGGTGGATCGGCAGCTGTAACATCTTTGGCAGTAGCTGACAATGGGGATGTATACGTTGCCGGGTATAGCTTCGGCCTGCCTAATGTAGCTGTTTACTGGAAGAATGGAGAGAGAATTGTCTTGAGTGATGGTAACTCCCAGGCTACCGATATATTTGTATATGAGAATGATGTCTATGTATCAGGTTGGGAAATAGTAAGTCTTCCAACAGGCGGAAGGTCGAAGTCGATTGCACGCTACTGGAAAAACGGTGATCCGGTTGATCTTTCAGACGGAACCGAACGTGCCGAGGCTAATGGGATTTATGTTGTGGATGGTAATCCTTACGTTGTTGGAGTGGAGTATAAAAGTCCGGTTGCAGCTATTTTATGGAAGGATGGAGAAACTATCCGATTATCTCATGATGAATTTAACGGTTCGGCAGAGGATATTTATGTAGTGAAAAAGTAAGGCTATAGTATAATGCCCTAGTGGAACTACAATAAAAAGAGAGATGATTTTCCTTATCATCTCTCTTTTTTGACATTTTGCAAAGTTATAATTACATTTCTGTTATAACTTGGTATTTTGGAACAAGCGTCTTCATTATCATCCATCCAATAAGATATGCAAATGCACATACACAGAAAATGATAAAATAGCCCGACTCAATACCTTCAAATCCCATAAATTTAAGATTATTGTTGGCCGAAAAATCAAAAAGAACACCCGATCCTTGATTTATAAAATAAGAGCCAACTCCTCCTGCCATTCCTCCAATTCCTGTTATTGTGCCAACTGCGTACTTCGGGAACATATCACTAACAGTTGTAAATATATTGGCCGACCACGACTGGTGTGCAGCTGCCGCAATACCAATAATAATTACGGGCAGCCAAACGGAAATTGTGCCTAAAGGTTGAGCAAAAAGCACTAGAACAGGGAACATTGCGAAGAGTAGCATAGCTCTCATTCTACCCTGATAGGGATCCATCTTCTTCTTTTTCATATAGTATGCGGGGAAGTATCCGGCTGCAAATACAGATATCATGGAGATTGCATATACAAGGAATACATGTGGAGCACTCTCAGCAGAGTCTAAACCGTATACTGAACTCAAGTATGCAGGAATCCAGAAAAGTAGGAACCACCATACTCCATCAGTAAGGAACTTGCCAACTGCAAACGACCATGTCTGTTTGTGCCTGAACGCTTGTTTAAATGTTACTTTGCTGCCAGCTTTCCCATCTGCGTTTATAGGTGCGGCACTTGCAGCAATGTCTGTCATTTCATCTTGATTAATATAAGCTAGTTCTGCAGCATTTACTCTTTTGCTTTTTTCTGGTTTATCATAAAAAAATACCCAAAATCCCATCCATATAAATCCCAGTGCACCAATAACAACAAATGCCATTTCCCATCCCCAAGCTCTAGCAATAAATGGTATTGTTAAGGGAGCAATCAAGGCTCCAATTTGAGCACCAGCATTGAATAAACTTGTAGCGTATGCTCTGTCTTTTTTAGGGAAATACTCAGCTGTAGCTTTTATTGCAGCAGGAAAGTTTCCAGCTTCTCCAATAGCAAGAACAAGTCGAGCAAAAATAAATAATGTAACACTTACTGATACTACCATAGAAACATCTCCTACAGTGCCAATAGCTTCGCGAGCACCTTCAAAACTCATTGTCCATTCGCCTGCAACAATACCGGATGTAATCAAACCACAGAATGCGTGTATTACAGCTCCTACCGACCAAACACCAATCGCCCATAAGTATCCTTTTTTTGTGTCAAGCCTATCAACAAACTTTCCTGCAAATAGCATTGATACTGCATAAAAGAGCGAGAAAAGGCCGGCTACCATGCCATAGTCGCTGTTTGTCCAATGAAATTCAGGAGCTATGAAGTCGGCCCAAGTGAGCGACAAAACTTGTCTATCCAGATAGTTGATTGTAGTGGCCAAAAACAGCATCAGGCATATTGTCCATCGCTGATTGGTCATTTTTGCTTTTTCTTGTTGTAGATTACTCATGATTTAAATTATATTTGATGTTCAATAATATGTTTATCACGCTTATTTATGTTTTACTATTAATAAAATCTCTCTGTAATGAAGGTAATTTGAAGTTGATACGTTTTAGATGATGATTAAAATGTTTAGAATTTATAATAAGGTGTTTAATTAATAAAACAGGCTAAAACTCTTGTAGTAGTTGATAGTCTCTTTTGTGATGATATCAAGTTGAACGAAATTATGGACCTTTACAGGTTTTTTGAATATTAAGTACTCAAGAAGAGTTTTCATAGCATAAAAGCCTTGGTATTCTGGCCCCTGACCAATTAAAAAATCTATTTGCCTTTTTTTAACTGCAACGATATTAGGGGTAGTTACGTCCATACATACCATTTTCACATTTTCTATTTTGTTATTGTATAGATAATCTGACACAATACTTCCTTTCGAATTCATAACTACAATACCTGGTACGTTATGATGATTTTTGAAGAAATGAGAGAGATGTTTTTCATTTTCTTCGGGGTGAGATACGGAAAAGGGGATTTTTAATACCTTACTGGTGCAATTTGTTTTCTCGAGGTAATCATTGAAGCCCTGTTTTCTGAGAATAGTTGTGTTGGCACTACTGTCACCAGTTCTTACAGCCTGTAGAAGACCTATGTTAGATCCTCTGGGAATTATTGATGTAATTAAATTTGCTATTAAACGACCAACTATATAATGATCTGCAGAGAAGAAGGCCAAGGGTTGGCACTCATCAACGGAAGAATCGACAAATATATATGGTATTTCTCGTTCATCCATTTTATTGCACAATTTAAAAGTCTCTTCTTTAAAAGTGGGACCAATTATTAGTGCGTCCATCTCTAAATCATAAATGTTCTCAAATACTTCCCTACATGAAAAAATGTCATATTGATTGTAAGTTAATACATGATATTCCACTTTTATGTTCTCATATTCTTCTAAAGCATGTTTTATTCCATTGTGTATGCTTTCCCAATATGCTCCACTTGTATATTGTGGAGTAGTTACTACAATTTTATATCTTCTTTTTAGGGAAAGTGAAGATAGGTGCATATTTGGTCTATAATCAACTTGCTCAATAACTTTCTCTACGGCTTTGCGTGCATCATCAGAAACATTTCCACGATTGTGTAATACTCTGTCTACGGTACCAGCAGATACACCAGCCATTAGTGCTATATCCTTTATTCTTATCTTTTTATCCATTTAGCAAGGGCTTTAATATGAATTTAATCACCATTTAGATTAAAATTACTTAAAATGAACGTTATGGTAGAATTTTTAAGTATTTGTCTTTGAATTATTCGAATTATTTGTACATTTGTGTACGTACACAAAATTATAGTTTATTTTCCATTTATGAAATAAAAGTTGATTTTATTTTCATTTTTAATGATTTGAAGATCTATAATAATAAAACCAATTATCCCTTTAGTATTTGTAATAAATAATGTGTACGTAAACAAACAAAGATTGCAATAAGTTAAATTTTAAATAATTTACCATAATGAATGACTTTATCCACGATGACTTTATGCTGCAAACTAAAACAGCAAGAAATCTTTTTCACAAGTACGCAAAAAAAATGCCAATTATTGATTATCACTGCCATTTGGTGCCTAAAGAGATTGCAGTAGATTATAAATTCAGAACGATTACTGAGCTATGGCTTGGAGGAGATCATTATAAATGGAGACTTCTTAGAGCAAATGGTGTGAACGAGAAATATATTACAGGTGATGCTTCTGATTGGGAGAAGTTTGAAAAATGGGCAGCTACAATTCCATATACAATGAGAAACCCTATGTACCACTGGACTCACCTGGAACTGAAAAGGGTTTTTGGTATAGATGATTTGTTAAACCCCGATACTGCTCGTGAAATTTACGATAGGGCAAATGAAATGTTGCAAAAGCCAGAATATTCGGCAAGAGGTTTAATGAAGAAATTTAATGTTGAAGTTGTTTGCACTACAGATGACCCTTTGGATTCTCTTGAATATCATAAACAGATTAAAGAGAGTGGATTTGAAGTGAAAGTCTTACCAACATGGCGTCCCGACAAGTCGATGGCAGTAGAGAATGTTGATAATTTTAGAGAATATGTTGAGAAATTAAGCACAATAACAGGAATTAATATAACAACCTTTGATAGTTATTCTTTAGCAATATCTAAGAGACATGATTATTTCCAAGCAAACGGATGTAAACTTGCAGATCATGGGATAGATAATTTTTTCTCAGAACGCTGTACTCACGATGAGGCTTCTGCTATATTTGATAAGATTTACAATAGGAAAGAGATTCTTACAGATTTGGAGGTTTTGAAATTTAAATCAATGATGTTGCATGAAAATGCTGTTCTCAACCATAGTAAAGGGTGGGTCCAGCAATTTCATTATGGTGCAATTAGAAATAATAATACCAGTATGTTTAATAAGCTTGGTGCCGATGCTGGCTTCGACTCAATGAATGATGTTTCATATGTTGCTAAAAATATGTCTCGATTCTTTGATAATCTGGAACTAGATAATAAGCTGTCAAAATCAATTGTTTATAATCTTAACCCTAACGATAATTACTTAGTTGCTTCAATGATTGCTAATTTTCAAGATGGGACTGTTCCTGGCAAAATTCAATTTGGCTCCGGTTGGTGGTTCCTCGATCAAAAAGATGGGATGGAAGATCAAATGAATATTCTTTCATCGCAGGGTTTATTAAGTAGGTTTGTTGGAATGCTAACCGACTCTCGTAGTTTTGTCTCCTACCCTCGTCATGAGTATTTTAGGAGAATTTTATGTAATCTTATTGGGAATGATGTGGAGGCAGGACTTCTTCCTGATTCTGAAATTGAATTTCTGGGTAAGATGGTAGAGGATATTTGCTATAACAATGCTAAAGAGTATTTTAATTTCTAATACGAGAATAAATATTCGAAATTTAAATTTGTGAAATTTACTAAAGAATAATATTATGTACGAATTATTTAACATTAAAGATAGAGTCATTGTAATCACAGGTGGAACAGGTGTTCTAGGGTCATCTATGGTTAAATATCTGGCAGCTCATGCCGCAAAGGTGGCAGTTCTTGCTAGAAACGAAGAAAAGGGGAATAAACTTATAGAAGAGGTGAAGGCTGATGGGGGAGATGCAATGTTTCTTCAAACAGATGTTTCTAATGAAGAGGTCTTGAAAAAGAACGCAGAAAAAATAGTTGCCAAATATGGCAAGATAGATATATTAATAAATGGTGCCGGAGGAAATATGCCAGGTGCAACCATAGGTCCTAAAAACACTGTGTTTGACCTTAAGGTAGATGATTTCCGAAAAGTGGTAGATCTTAATCTTATGGGAACCGTGATACCTACTATAGTTTTTGCTAAATATATGGTGGATGCAAAACAGGGTAATGTTATAAATATCACTTCTGCTTCTGCTCTTCGTCCACTAACAAGAGTTGCAGGTTATGGAGCAGCAAAAGCAGCCGTATCAAACTTTACTAAATATATGGCAGGAGAACTTGCAACAAAGTTCGGTGAAGATTTCAGAGTGAATGCAATTTGCCCAGGATTCTTTATTACAGAGCAAAATCGTACTTTATTAACTAATAGCGATGGATCGTATACCGATAGAGGAAATACAATTATTGCACATACTCCATTTAGCCGCTTTGGAAATCCGGAAGATCTATTAGGCACACTTCACTATCTTGCAAGTGATGCATCGAAGTTTGTAACAGGTACTGTTGCTATAGTTGATGGTGGATTTGATGCATTTAGTATTTAATAATCATTAAACAAATATTTATGTCACTTGATTTAAGAAAGAAGTTTAAATATTCGTTACTTGTACCTACAAGTATGGGAGTTAGAATTACTCCAATTAATGGACAGCCTGTACAAAGCACAAACATGTTCCAAATGCAAGCTACAAGTGCTGAGACAAACGTTGCAAGTATTTCTTCATATCTTGGATTACCTGTCAAGGTTTTGACCAATTTTGTGAAGGATAGTCCCATTGCTGCTTTTATCAAAGCTGATTTACGTGCTCGACATATGGAATATGAAGGACCAGAAGTGTCTCAGGGAGGACCATGGGGATATAGACATCAGTTTAATATTGCTGATAGTGGCTTTGGCTTACGTGGTCCAAGAGTTCAAAACGATCGTGCGGGAGAAGTAGGAAGGATATTAAATGTAAAGGACTTCGACCTAGAACGTATTTTTGTGAAAGAGGGGGTGCAAATTGTTCATCTATCTGGACTAATTGCTGCTTTGTCTCCTGAAGCTAGTGATTTTTGTTTAGAAATTGCACGCTTTGCCAAAAAGAACGGAACTCTCATCTCATTCGACCTGAATCATAGGGCTACTTTTTGGAAAGGTAGAGAAAAAGAGCTTAAAGCTACATTTACCGAAATCGCATCACTATCTGATATACTTATCGGTAACGAAGAAGATTATCAGCTTTGCTTAGGTGTTGAAGGACCAGCAGCTGGAGGTGAAAATATTGAGGATACTATTGAAGCATTTAAGGGTATGATACTTAATGTTAGCAAAGCTTTTCCCAACGTCTCGGTTTTTGCAAACACCCTGCGTGAAGTGATCAGTTCCAATGAACATCTCTGGGGAGCAATTGTTTATGAAAATAAAACATGGCATGAAGCGCCACTCCGGACAATTAATGTTATTGACCGTATTGGAGGGGGTGATGGTTTTGTTGGTGGACTGCTTTATAGCATATTAAGTGGTATGGATTCTGAAAAATGGATTAAATTTGCATGGGCAAGTGGTGCACTCGCTACAACTTTCCTTACTGATTATGCCCAACCTGCCGATGAAGATGTAATCTGGAGCATTTGGGAAGGTAATGCAAGAGTTAAGAGATAAAATATAAACATATATGAAACAAAGAGCTGATATTGGATTAATTGGGTTGGCCGTGATGGGCGAAAACCTTGTGCTAAATATGGAGAGCAAAGGTTATACAGTAGCTGTATTTAACAGAACTGTTGAGAAGGTTAACGACTTTATAGCAGGAAGAGGTAAAGATAAAAATTTTATCGGTGCTCAAACGCTAGAAGAGTTTATAGCTTCTATAGAAAGACCTCGCAAAGTAATGTTACTTGTGAAAGCTGGTAAGCCTGTTGACGATTTTATTGATAAACTTATACCTTTGCTTGATAAGGGCGATATAATAATTGATGGAGGCAATAGCCATTTCCCTGATACAGTTCGCAGAACTAAATATGTAGAGAGCAAAGGACTTCTTTATGTAGGGTCGGGTGTTTCAGGTGGTGAAGAGGGTGCATTAAAAGGACCGTCACTAATGCCGGGTGGTTCTACCGAAGCCTGGCCACAAATAAAAGAAATTTTTCAAGCTGTTGCCGCAAAAGTTGATGGTGGAGTTCCATGCTGTGATTGGGTAGGAGAAGATGGTGCCGGTCATTTTGTAAAGATGGTTCATAATGGTATCGAATATGGTGATATGCAGATTATCAATGAAGCATATCATTTAATGAAAGATCTTTTGGGTATGGATGCCTTTGAGCAACATAAGATTTTCAAGAAATGGAACGAAGGGGTGTTAGATTCATATCTTATAGAAATAACTAGAGATATTCTTGCATATGAAGATGAAGATGGTTCACCTTTAGTAGAAAAAATACTAGATACTGCCGGACAAAAAGGTACAGGTAAATGGACTGCTGTTACTGCTTTAGACCTTGGGATACCGTTAACTCTGATAGGAGAATCGGTTTTTTCTAGATGTTTATCGGCACAAAAAAATTTAAGAGTAAAAGCTTCAAAGACTCTTATAGGAAAGAGGCCCGACTTTAAGGGTGACAAAGAGCTGTTTGTTAAAGATCTTGAGAATGCTATCTATGGAGCTAAGATTATTTCATATGCTCAGGGGTATGATCTTATGATGGAGGCTGCAAAAGAGTTTAAGTGGAATCTTAACTATGGAGGAATTGCACTAATGTGGCGTGGTGGATGTATAATACGTTCTCGATTCCTCGAAGATATAAAGAAAGCTTTTGATAAGAATCCTAAGCTTGAAAATCTCTTACTTGACCCTTTTTTCACTGAGGCAGTTCAATCGGCCGAAGAAAGCTGGCGTAGGGTTTGTGCAACTGCATTAATGAATGGAGTTCCTGTTCCTGCATTATCATCTGCTCTGGCTTATTTCGATGGATTTAGGAGCGAGCGTCTTCCTGCAAACCTTTTACAAGCTCAGAGAGATTATTTTGGAGCACATCAATATGAAAGATTAGATAAGCCTAGAGGAGATTTCTTCCATACTGATTGGACGGGTCATGGAGGAAGCACAGCCTCATCAACATACGACGTTTAATTAATTGTGTAATGATATATTATGAAATAGGATCTCCTCAAACCTGTTTGTCTCGCGATGACCTCAAGAGAGGATTAAATGAAGCTTTAGCTAAATTGGGAGAACGGCATAAGGTTCTTGCCGTTCCACCTGATTACACCCGTCTTCCAAGCAAAGCAGGAGACTTAACAGAGATGGCGTGGGAGTATTATGGTGATAAACTAACTGATATTCTGCCCGCGCTTGGCACCCATACTCCAATGACTGTACAACAGATAAACCATATGTTTGGGCAAACTCCCAGAGATCTGTTTCGCGATCATGATTGGAGAAATGATGTTACAACACTTGGCGAGGTTCCTGCTGAATATGTTCGTGAGATTTCTGAAGGTAAAGTAGATTTTACTTGGCCGGCACAAGTCAATAAAATACTTATTGAAGGAAACTATGATTTAATTCTTTCTATAGGACAGGTTGTACCTCATGAAGTGGTTGGAATGGCAAACTACAATAAGAATATTCTAGTAGGTACAGGAGGAGCTGAAGGTATAAATAAGAGCCATTATATAGGCGCTGTGTATGGTATGGAGAGAATGATGGGCCGTTCAGATACACCGGTAAGAAAAGTATTTAATTACGCTTCGGATAGATTTTTGAATGAGCTACCAATAGTTTATGTTCTTACTGTTGTAGGAATAAATGGAAAAGGAGAACAGCAGGTATATGGGCTCTACGTAGGAGACGATATTGAAGTGTTCGACCTAGCATCTAAATTATCATTAGAAGTTAATTTTGTGATGGTTGAGAAGCCTCTTAATAAAGTTGTGGTTTGGCTCGACCCAACAGAGTTTAAAAGTACATGGCTGGGTAACAAATCAATATATCGTACCAGAATGGCAATAGCTGATGATGGCGAACTTATTGTGTTGGCTCCGGCACTGAAAGAGTTTGGTGAAGATAAGGAGATAGACCAACTTATAAGGAAATATGGGTATTTTGGAACTCCTAATACACTTGAGGCGGTGGCAGGGGATCATCAGTTAAGAGATAACCTCGGTGCTGCCGCACATCTTATTCATGGATCGTCTGAAGGCCGATTTTCGATAACTTATTGCCCTGGCAGTGATCCTGAAAACCTTACAAAGGAAGAAATAGAGAACGTTGGCTTTAAATGGGCTAATTTGGATGATGCGCTAAAAAAATATGATGTTAATGAATTAAAAGAGGGATTTAATATTCTTGCCGACGGAGAAGAGGTTTATTATATTTCAAGTCCTGCACTAGGTCTTTGGGCTTATAAAGACAGGTTCGAAGAGATTTAAAATTGTACTTAAGTTTGAATATCAATTAATTAATATAATGAAAACAAGAAGAGATTTTTTGAAAAGTACAGCTCTAGCAACGGCCGGACTTGCTATGGGTGGAATTTCAACAAAAATGAGCGCTGCCGGTTACAATAGGATAGTAGGTGCTAATAAGAAGGTAAACCTAGCTTATATCGGTATCGGAAACAGGGGGTTGGAAGTTATTAAACAATTTGCGAACACCGAACTAGCAAATGTAGTTGCACTGTGTGATGTAGACCTTGGTGCAGATCATACCAAAGAAGCACTGGGAATGTATCCTAAAGCAAAAAGATTTAAGGATTTCAGAGAGATGTTTGATAAGATGGGTAATGAAATTGAAGCTGTGTCAATCTGTACACCAGATTTTGCCCACTTTCCTGCAGTAATGATGTCCATGACTGAAGGGAAGCATGTTTTTGTTGAGAAGCCATTAACAAGAACATTTCACGAATCAGGGTTGCTTATAAAGGCATCAAAAAAATATCCTAAAGTTGTCACGCAAATGGGCAATCAGGGTCATTCTGAAGCGAACTATTTTCAGTTTAAGGCATGGAAAGAAGCTGGCATAATAAAAGACGTAACAGCTATCACTGCACATATGAATAATCCACGTCGTTGGCACGGATGGGATCCTAATATCACAAAGTTTCCTGCTTCTGAACCAATTCCCGAAACATTAGATTGGGATCTTTGGTTGATGGCAAGTGATTATCATAGTTACAATAAGAACTTCCATTACGGACAGTGGCGTTGCTGGTATGATTTTGGAATGGGTGCACTTGGCGACTGGGGTGCTCATATATTAGATACGGCACATGAGTTCCTAGATTTGGGATTACCCACAGAAATAACACCACTAAAACTATCTGGTCATAACGATTTCTTCTTCCCAATGTCAAGTACAATTGAATTTAAATTTCCTTCTCGTGGAAATATGCCTCCTGTTGTTGTTACATGGTATGATGGTGTTGATAACATTCCATCAGTACCAGAAGGATATGGTGTGTCAGAACTCGATCCAAATATTCCAACTGTTGCAGGTGGTCAAATTCAGCCTGCAAAACTTAATCCAGGTAAAGAGATTTATAGCAAAGAGCTCACGTTCAAAGGTGGTTCTCACGGAAGCACACTTAGTGTAATACCTGATGAGAAGGCAAAGGAGATAGAAAGATTGTTGCCTGAAGTTCCAAAAAGCAGCTCAAACCATTATGCAAACTTCCTTCTTGCATGCCAGGGAACAGAGAAAACACGGTCTCCATTTGAAATAGCCGGCCCTTTGAGTCAGGTTTTCTCACTAGGAGTTGCAGCACAGAGACTAAATAGAAAAATTGTTTTTGATAAAGATAGCAAGCGGGTAACAAACGATGCTTTCGCAGATGCTTTTCTTATTGGTGAACCACCAAGAAAAGGATGGGAAGATTTTTATAAGATATAATGTAAACTTAATAATTATGAAACACAAAATTTTACTTTTAACAGCAGTTACAATGATTCTTGCATCATGCACTCAGCAAGGGCCAAGCTGGAAGCCACTCTTTAACGGGGAAAATCTGGATGGATGGGAAAAATTAAACGGAACAGCAGAATTCAGAGTTGAGGATAATACTATAGTAGGTATTTCAGAGATGAATACGCCTAATACATTCTTGGCCACAACAGAAAATTATGGAGACTTTATCCTCGAGTTTGATTTTAAAGTGGATAACGGACTTAATTCTGGGGTTCAGTTTAGAAGCCTAAGCTTACCTGAATA
The DNA here is from genome assembly GCA_964605035.1 of uncultured Proteiniphilum sp. GTDB lineage: Bacteria > Bacteroidota > Bacteroidia > Bacteroidales > Dysgonomonadaceae > Proteiniphilum. The sequence continues at coordinate 15,106 of CAZSBA010000018.1, forward strand.
CAGAGATGGTCGTGTTCATGGTTATCAATTCGAAATAGATCCTGCAGAGCGATCATGGACAGGTGGAATTTACGATGAAGCACGAAGAGGGTGGATATATCCGCTTAACATTAACCCTGATGGACAAAAAGCTTTTAAAAATGAAGAGTGGAACAGCGCTAGAATAGAAGCTATTGGAAATTCGATTCGCACTTGGGTAAATGGTGTAGAGTGTGCCAATCTGCTGGATAATACAACAACATCCGGATTCATTGCCCTTCAAGTTCATTCAATTGGAAGTGAAGAGATGGCAGGGAAGACAGTTTCATGGCGTAATATTCGTATATTAACAGAAGAATTAGATAAATACAAAACCCCTGACGATGGCAAAGTAGAACAACTGAATCAAATAGCAAATACTATTTCAGAGCGTGAAGCAGCCGATGGATGGGAACTATTATGGGATGGTAAGACAACTAACGGTTGGCGTGGAGCTAAACTTGATGAATTTCCTGAGCAAGGTTGGTCTATTAACGATGGTATTCTCAAAGTTCATAGAGGTGATGGAGGAGAGTCAACTAATGGAGGTGATATTGTTACAACCAGACCTTATGAAAATTTTATGCTGAAAGTTGATTTTAGAATAACAGAAGGAGCTAATAGTGGAATAAAGTATTTTGTAGATACAAATCTTAATAAAGGCGAGGGGTCTGCTATTGGATGCGAGTTTCAGATATTAGATGATAGAAATCACCCAGATGCAAAGCTTGGAATTGACGGAAACAGAACGTTAGGATCGCTATATGACCTGATACCTGCTCCTGAAAATAAACCATTTCGAGGAGGTTTTTTCAATACTGCAATGGTAGTTGTACAAGGAAATCACGTAGAGCATTGGCTAAATGGAGTCAAAATTGTTGAGTATGAGCGTAACAACGATGAGTGGGAGGCGCTTGTAGCTAGCAGTAAATATAAAGACTGGCCAAACTTTGGGAATGCAGAAGAGGGGCTAATTCTGTTGCAAGACCATGGCGATGAGGTATGGTTTCAGAATATCAAAATAAAAGAACTGGAATAATTTATTCTCGTAAACTAATATAAATAGGAGGATAGCTTTAGGTTATTCTCCTTTTTTTATTTGCATTAATATAGCTATTGATGTGTATTATCTTTAATAGAATTAATCTCTTACTCTATACAAAAACTGCAAAATCATCCAATTAATAGTAAATCTTATCTATTTTTGCAGACTGAGCAAATGCTCAATAATGTTTAATTTAGAATATAAGTCAATCAGCAGTTATGCAAGTTTTACATAACCAGATTTCAAATAAAGAGCTTAAAAAACGTATGCTCGAAGAGAAAGAGCCTAGAGCTACTATCTCTTTTTATAAATATTTTCATATCGACAATCCATTACAATTTAGAAATGAACTCTATTTAAAGTTTTTTGAAATTGATGTTTTTGGAAGAGTTTATATAGCATCTGAAGGTATAAACGGACAAATATCTGTACCTCAAAACAAGAAAGATGCTTTTATAAAAGCTCTTTACAATTCACATCCAGAACTTAACGGTATACGAATTAATGAGGCTTTGGATAATGATGGCAAATCATTTTGGGTTTTACGAATGAAAGTGCGCAATAAGGTTGTGGCAGATGGCATCGACGATCCAACCTTTAATCCATCCAATACTGGAAAATATTTAACCGCAGAAGAATTCAATAAATTAAGCGAGCAACACGATACAATTGTGGTGGATATGCGTAATAGTTATGAATATGAAGTAGGTCATTTTAAGAATGCAGTTGAAGTTCCATCAGATAACTTCCGAGAGCAATTACCAATGGCAGTTGAAATGCTTAAGGAGCATAAAGATAAAAATATTATAATGTATTGCACTGGAGGTATAAGATGCGAAAAAGCAAGCGCATTTATGCTGCATAACGGATTTAATAATGTTTATCATATTGAAGGTGGTATTATCGAGTACGTTAGAAAAGCAAGGGAAAAAGAACTTCCGGTAAATTTTATTGGAAAGAACTTTGTGTTTGATGAACGTTTAGGAGAGCGAGTTACAGAAGATATTATTGCAAAGTGTCATCAATGTGGTTCACCAAGTGACAGACACACTAATTGTGCTAATCAGGAGTGTCACGATTTAATTATACAGTGTGAGAAATGTGCAGAAGAGTTTAATGGGTGCTGTTCAGAGCAATGCAACACTGTATTATTAAATAAAATTGAGGTTGAATCATAATTTTGATACAACCTCAACAATAAGATCGTGGAAGATTTATGCCTTCCTCTTTTTATTTTCAAATAAATTCCTTTTTTAATATCTCAACCCACCTCACCAGGCGTTCTTCGGTTAGGTCATATTCATTATCCTCATCTAAAGGCAATCCCAGCCATATGCCATCTTCAACAGCGGTCGAATCATCATATGTGTAACCCTCATCAGGAACCTGTCCAACAATTTCCACCTTATCGTTAATCTCATCATAAACTACTTTCATTGATTCGGCAAAACTGGTTGAGTAAGATGCACTGTCGCCCAAAGCAAAAATTGCTACTTTCTTTCCAGTAAAGTCAATTTTTGAAAAAGAGGGTAAAAACCCTTCCCAGTCGTCTTGCAAATCACCAATCCCTGTAGTAGATGTGCCTACAATAATGTATTTATAATCTTCAATTTCACTAAGTGAGACATCAAGTACGTTATATAAATCGGCACTACCTTCAAAAAGGTCTTGAAGCTGTTTTGCAACAGTTTCTACACTCCCTCCGGAAGTACCATATAAAATGGCAATATTATTCATGTTTGTTCTTATTGTGTTTGAGTATATTTATAGTTCAATACGGTATGATATGTAATTCAGACCATACACATACTAAACAGTTAATCAATAAAATTGTTTTTTTGTTATATCCCATTTATAAATACTTTGAATATAATGATAAAAAATGCTACTTTTGCATTCAATTATGGCGCGGTAGTTCAATGGATAGAATAGAAGTTTCCTAAACTTTAGATCAGGGTTCGATTCCCTGCCGTGCTACTTATTGTTAACTCTAATTTTAAAATCTATTAATTGAAATATAATGTTAAACAATTATGAATTATACTAAATTACTTATTTTTGCTACAATCGCTATATCAATAATATTTAATTCATGTACCCAGGCCAGTAATCAAGGTGAATGGATTCAACTATTTAATGGAGAGGATCTTACAGGATGGACTCCCAAGATTGTTGGATATGAGGCAGGAGATAACTTTGGCAAGACTTTTCGTGTTGAAGATGGTTTGATAAAAGTGAGGTATGAAGAATATGATTCACTCCGTAATCGTTTTGGGCATCTTTTCTACAAGGATGAATTTTCGCACTATAAACTTAGAGTAGAATATCGTTTCCTTGGCGATCAAACTCCAGGGGCACCAGGCTGGGCATATAGAAATAGTGGAATTATGATACATGGGCAAACAGCTGAGTCAATGGATTTAAATCAGGACTTTCCAACTTCAATTGAGGTGCAGCTTTTAGGGAGCGATTCTCTAGTTGAACGAACAAATATGAACTTATGTACACCCGGAACTAATGTAGTTATGAATGATCAGTTAATATTGGATCACTGTATTAATTCATCTTCTGAGCTTTATTTTGATGATATTTGGGTTACTGCCGAAGTTGAAGTGAGAGGTAATGATGTTATATACCATATTGTGAATGGCGATACAGTTCTCCAATACAGTAAACCTCAACTTGATGAAAGAGATTTTACCTATGCCAAACTTATAGATCTATACAATGGAGAGAAAATGTTGAGCAAAGGAACAATTTCACTTCAGAGTGAAGGGCATCCAATAGATTTTCGTAAGGTTGAGATACAGATACTTAAATAGTATACGTATAAATGGATAGTTTATACAATTAAGTTCAATGTGGCGGTTAAACAATAGTAATCGGCCAAGACTTAATTTTTAGTTACTACTGTTTTATCCAGATTTTCTGCAGTGAGACTTCAGACCAACTCCTTATTCTCTTAAATAAAATAGGGAGTTGGTATGAAGGGATTCAGGAGTTTGTTAGAATTGGATCAATAGGCTATAACGTCATGAAATTAAAGTATTTGATTAGATATAATAAAAAAATACTAAGGATTTACAGGAGTAAATGACCAGCCAGCCAAAAGAGATTCTTCCATTCTATTTCTTTGACCAAACAATTGTGGTGTTTGAGTTATGGCTGGTCTCGATGGGTGAATATATCTACGTACCTTTTCACTAACATTAGTCTGTATAGAAGATATAAAATCGTGATAACTCATGTTGAAATTACTTTGATTTACTGTATCCAATATTGCCTGTGTGAAAAGACCATGACCAATTGAGCTAGTTTCCCAAGATAATTCATTGAAATGACATGCGCTTATTAAAGTAGATTTAGTAGATGCAATCAAAACTTTATTAGGATCGGGATCCAAATCAATATTTCCGTCGTTCTCAGTAACATTATCAACATTGTTTGCTATTTCACTTGCCACTTGCAGACAAATTCCACACGGAATTAGTGTTGTTAAAAATTGCACAATGGTTGATAGTAATTCAGCTGCATAAATAGGTGTTCGGCATTTAAGTGCTGAATCAGCTACATGCAATCCCCCTGAGTGACAAGCATCAGTTATTACTGTAAAGTTTACTGCATCAGGATATAAAACATCTGTAATGGAATTAAGGTCACGGTCGGTAATCCATGCACCAGATGCCGGCACCAAAGCTTCATAATATGTATCACAATCAGAATTCGATAAATCTGCCCTTAACCTTGCTCCGTGACCAGAGAAGTAAAATGCAATAGAATCTCCTGCTTCACTAATCCTTACCAGATATCTTAATGTAGTGAGAATTGCGTTTCTGCTTGCTTTAAAATCCTCGAGATGATAAATTTCATCAAACCCAAAACTATTTCTCAGCAAATGATACATGCTACGCGAATCATTAACACATGCATTTAAGTTGCTATCACCTGTTGGGTCTAATATGGTATATCTATTTATTCCTACTGTTAATGCTCTCTTTGCCATAATATTAATTTTTATTTAAACTGATGTATTCCAACCTTCAAGAAAAATATTCTCCATTCTGGCTTGCTGTCCACGTAGTGTTGGATGTTGAATATTGCCCGATAATTGTGAAACTCTGTTCACTAACTCCTCAATGAGTCTTGTATAGGTAATCCTGAAATTAGAGCTGTTTACCAAATCCAGCAATGCTTTAGTAAGATACCCATGACCTGCAATATGATCTTCAAGAGCTAATTCGTAATATTTACAAGCAGCAATAAGAGTAGCCTGAGCAGAAGCCACAAAATTTTTATTTTCATCTTCATCTAAATCAACTAAAACATTATTGTTTATCTGTACATTGCTTACATTTGGGAAAAGCTCATTATTACCATCAGGAAGACATATTCCAAAAGGCCATAATTCTTGTATATTTCTTATGCTTTCTAAAACATCGGCCCTAAATGGAACACTACGCTGAATTGCCTGTTCAGATGTTACTGAAGGATGCATACCACCACTATGACAGCAATCCATAAAGCAGGTAAAGTTTACTTCATTAGGGTTAAATCCTGCCTCTGTTGCCATTTCGTAAAGCCTGAAGTCGTATATCCAATCACCTGAATAAGGAACTATTGATTGATAGAACCTTGTGTTTTCCGGCGAATCAGTTGCAGGAAATATTCCTCCATGTCCCGAATAAGTAAAAAGAACAGTATCACCTGCGCTAGCATTTGAGAGTAAATATGCAAGAGAACTAAGGATGTTTCTGCGGGTGGCCTGATTATCGGTTAGCAATATTATATTTTCTCTCTCAAATCCCATAGCAGCAATCAGCATCTGATAAATACTGTTTGCATCTGCCACACAAAAAGATAATGATTTAGATCCTTGCAAGGTATAATCGTTTATACCTACTACCAGTGCATATTTTGACATAATCATTTATTTTAATTTAATTACTTAATGCTATTAATGTTTCCTTAGTTTTTATTGGTTCATTTCGTTTCAACGAGTTATCGTTTCCAACGAAAGTAGTCTGATATGTAAATTCGCCTTTTGTGTCATCAATAACATTCAAAATGTAATTTACAGAATCAGTATTGTTGCCATCAAGTTTTAATCTGTCTTTTATATGAAGGTTGTTTTCTTCGTCTGAGTAATTAATGTCGATAAATATTGTTTTAAAAATATCAGGTGTGAATAGTGGAATAAACTCAATTGATATAGCTTTTAAAGGGTTAGCTACTGCTATTTGTGTTACCGACGTCTTTGGAACTTCTATGCTATATGTGTTTCCATTATTCATTTTATAAAATATAGCATAACTGTAAGATTTATTATTTATATCCTCCGAACGTACTTTCCAATTTTGATTTTCAGTTTTATCTGATGAAAAGAAAAAGGTGTCCTTCTGTATCCATCCATTTTTCGCCTCATAAGTTAGCTGTGCTGAAACTTCTGCAACCTGCGACCAGTCTATGTTAGAGACAGTAATGGTGACATCCAGAAAAACCAAACTATCAAAAGGATGAATCAATAAAGTACGGTCTTCAGTAATTTTTTCTGGAAACTCATAACTTGACTTTTCACTTTTCCATTTCGAATCGGGTTTAAAATGATATTGCACGTTATAAGCATAGTTATTAACTCCAGGAATTGTCTTTACCAACCACTCTAATTTTTGAGGAGAATCTTTATCAATTATAAAATCTTTGTGCTTTTTGTTTATATCGGTTGGTTTACCATAGTTCAACTGCACATGTGCAGAGGCAAGGTCTATCTTTTCTTTATCGAACGGACTTTCAACAGACACTCTAAACTCCCTGAAGAAGACATCATCACCATCCACTTGAAAAAAATGACCCTCTTTTTTTAAGTCTTCGGCAAAAAGCCCAAAAAAACCTTGAGGTGAATAGGTTCTTTGAACAGCTTCTGCACGAGTGAACTTGAAAGTGAGTGTCTTTTCTTCTATTTGCTTTATAAATTTTAATTTGAATGAAACCAAAGCTGTGTCAGGAGCCATATTTGCGGGGTTAGGCAATGTAGGTGCAGGAACATCTGAAACAGTTGGAGCAGCTGCAGCTACAGGGGGCATTGCATTTACTGTTTCAGAAAGTGCAGCTGTATTAGCTGTTGAAACAGGAGGATTAGGCACCACACTTGTAGTTTCGGGAGCACCTGTATTGGCATCAGGCCGAGGAGTAGGTGGCATGGTTTCAGGAGTTGGTCTTGTAGTTGTGCCTCCTGTTTCGGGAGATTCTGTTCTAGTTGGTGCTGGTGGGGCAGCAGTAGCCTGAGGTCGCATTGCCTGAGCTCGTTTTTGAACATCATTAAGACCCTCAGCTTGAGCAATACCTCCCGCAAGTTGTCCGGGAGTAAGGGTTGGGCGAAACCATTCATTTAAAAGGTTTTCTTTAAAAAAGTTTAAGGCCCACTCTTCCTTTGAGTTTCTGTCATCTGCAGTAGAGTAGTTAATAACATTTATCTCAATAACTTTATCTTCAACCAGTTTCTCGAAACCTGCATCTATACCAGCTCTCACAAAGTAGACCTGAGCTTCTAACCCAGCACTGAAGTGATCATATACTCTTTTAAGATTAGCTTTAATTTCTACCTCTAAGGCAGGAGTGAGTCCTGTATATTTTAAATGATAAACCGCTCCAACGGGAGTGCCTTTCTTTTTAAATACATCTTCTATGATGGTGGCACCTTCACCCGTTAGAGATAAACTAAAAGCGGCGCTATTATCACCATGAAGAGAAGGAACGGCACCTCCCAGAATATTTTCTACAGCTCTGAAGCTTCCATCGGCAGCAACTTCAGCAACGGTGCCGCCACCACCCTGTAGGTCAAGGGCAATGCATTCTACTGATCCATCATCGAAAGGGACTGCAGACAGTTTTGGATTACCTTTTGCCATAGAAGATATACGCGACATTATTTTTCGTTCAATATTTGCATCCAGCTTAAGGTTCACTTCAACCATCAAAAAACCTCTCCCTTTTATTGTATTTTCATCAACATTTCCATACTTAATAAAAGTAAATGCTGCCCTGTTGTCTGGTTGACGACGGGCCAATTGCACCGGACCGGGTAAATACCAAAATTGATCCGGGTCTGCATGGTCACTAAAGACTGTAACTCCGTCTATAGTTATTGTTTTGCTTCCAATTTCTAACATAATATTGCTTTTTTATTCTTTAAAAGACAGTTAATGTGAGTGAATCATTTTTAGCCTCTAACCAGTTACCCGTTTTCTTCATCCCATTTTCGAAAAGGAGCTCTAACCGGTATTTGGCATCCGAATTGTCAGGATCAACAAAGTCGTATTCAAAGTATCTTGGTGGATCATTTTCAGACACAAAAGAGAAACTGTCGCTATATGAGATTGTTGCGTCTTCGTTCTCATATCTAATTTGAAGTTTAGCTTCTTTTATTTTGTTATCTTTAAATGCAATACCTGAAGGATTTATCAAAATTATTCTGTGACCTCTAATGGCAGTAGTAATAAATACCCTATCTGACATCGTTTGGCAAGTGGGAGCCTCCAACACCTTGCCGTTGGAGTAGATAAAAGTTATTTTAAAAGAAATAATCCGTGCCTCTGGATTTTTGAAATGTTTTATCGAAATGGTCTTAGGACTGCTGTCGGTTGCATTGAAGCTGATACTGTGATTTTCTCTGATATCATTTTCATTATCAATATATACAACATCTACAAATATGTCTCTTACATCTTCCCAGTCTACAGCAGGAACAAAGTTGATTATCCTTTTATCGGGAAATGGGTCTCGGATAATTATATTCTCTTCTGTCGATTCTTGCCATGGCGTAATAATATCACGATGATCTATACCACGATATTTTAACTGATAAGCGAAAACATTCTTTGTAGGATCTAATGAGAACAATTGCCAAAGTGCCTCTTTCTTTTCTGTATCTAGCAAAAAATACTCATCCGTTCTTATGTCATTTTCCTCATCTGTGTATTTAATTGCTACTTCCACATGACTATAATGGTCCCAAGGAAAATTTAATGCTAAAATAGCAATGGGCGTATTCCCGTAAATTTCACGTGGTCGCACTTCATAGTTCTCAACTTCTATAATTTCGGGTGCAGAAGTCACAGAAGAAGGTCGTTCTAAACCATCAGTTTTCTTAAAATTAACAGTATACTGGCACGTCACATCTTGCACCATTCTATCATCAACAATTTTGCTTAGCCAGTGTATCTGTTCGCTAGTATTTGATTTATCGAGTAGTACATTTTTTGACACTCCATCGTATGTCAATGATACATTTAAAGATTCAATATTGTCTGAATCAAAATCTGTTCTTGCGATAACATTCACTTTACGCTTTTGGAACCAAGGATTATCTAACTCAACAGGAATTACAAAGCGGGATATACCTATGCCCGGTTGACGCAGAACAGTGAAAAGACCTTCGAGATGACCTTGAGGATAAATACTTCTTATAATTGCAGTGCGTTCTGAAAAATTAACATTCAACTTTTTCTTATCGATACGAGTGATATCAGTTTTTTTGTAGCTAAATAATTTTTTTTCAGAAACACCCCCCGAAGCAATTATTGTAGCTACTCTTCCCACATCGTGAATAGTATCATCTCCTTTTTTTTCGATAGGTTCTAAAGAGGGTTCAAAAAAATTCTCAAGCACCATGTCTTTAATCTGGTTTATAGCTTCATCCATTCGTGCTTCCATTGCATTTGTGCTATCATCTGATATAAACATTTTATCAATTTGCATATCAATAGCCTTATCCTCAATCAGCTCATCAACTACCTTATCGACAGTTGAGTTATAAACAATGGCATCCACAGAAAAAGATTCATCTAAATGTTTTTGAACTCTTTCCCAATCGGCTGTTACAGAAACTTTGTAACCATCTCTCAAGCACATGTAGTCGAGTGAATAAACAACTCCTATTGGAGCTATTTCTCCTTGCATTGCCTTTTCTATTACTACAACTCCTGCTTCATCTAGTTGTACAGAAAATGCTGCTTGGTTTGATCCATACAGAGCAGGTTTGGCATAATGTTGCATACTTATGACAAAATCTGGACCAGTTGTTTCGTCGTTAACCGGAGCCGGGTTTGTATCATCAGTGGGATCTGGTGATTGTTTGCCCAACATCATAAGTTTAACTGAACCATCAAGAAGAGGAATCGGAGCAATACGTGGAGTTCCGTCCAATTGTTCAAGTGATTTAATAGAAGCTGTTAGCTCTTGCAGCTTTTCATCCTTAATACCAAGATTTACATCAAAATTTAGAAAACCCCCATTACCTGCTTCTCCCCGGTATTTTATTAACTGTATTTGCGGTACTTCCACACCAGTAATACTATCTTTTACGGTAGTGAGATGCGGATACAATGGCATGTAATAATACTGAAGTTCATCTTCATGATCTCTGAATATACTGATGCCATCTATAATCTGAAAAGGTGGTGCTAAGTATAACATATTGATATTAATTAACTGGTAATTCTAAAAATAAAGTCAGATCCGTTACCCCTTCGTTTGAAACTTCTTTTTTGCTGCCATCTTGCAAGTAGTAGGTAATCTTATAGTTATAGGATTTTTTAGTTTTATCCTTTAATTTCACCAACCAACTTTCTGGTACAACAGCCCCTGCTTTGAAAGTGATATCCTTACGTACATCCACTCCATTATCGGTATCAGAATAATGCAATTGAACATGTGCCAGCTTTATTAATGTGTCGAAATCCAACAGATCTGCCATTACAGTAATTTGTAAAAGATTCTCGATGTTTTCTCCTACAATAATGGTAGAAGAATCAGTGCTTACTTCGGCTATTTCTTCTTGAGTACCATCTTTTCTTAAAATTGTACCATTATAAGTGATGGTAGTTACATCTTTATCTATAACAGGAATATACCAGTCGTAAAAAGGATTCTCTTTGTGAAGAGAGAGAGATTTACTAACCTTGTAGTTATTAGCTTCGTCTTTATATATTGCATCTATAAAGATGTTAGAAATTTCAGTTTCCAGATCACCTGAAGCACGGAAACCAACTGTTTTACTCAAAGTGAAGGGGTCATTAATAAAAAGACGATTTGAATTTCCTTCCTGCCATTCGCCTTCAAACTCTTTTCCATCGGTAAGTTTGTAGTTTATTTTATACCTGTAAGGTTTATTCCTTTTACTGAAAATAATATGTTTGAAAACGTGTTCAGATGTTGACTCAGTTAGAATAAACTGATCGGAAATTTTATCTACACCATGTGAACTATCTTCGTATTCCATTAAAACTTGTGCCTGTTTTATCTGTTTAAAATCGATATCACCGGGAGTAACTTGCACATATAGAATACCTACATCATCTATATTTACAGTTAGTACAGATTCGTTGGTTTGGATCTCTTCAGATTGAAATATTTTGGCTGCCCCTTTGTAGTTAACCTGATAACTGTAAGAATAGTTATAGTCATCATCTTTAATATAAGTTGCAAACCTAGCTACATCATCAGTCTTAGTAAACTGATACTCCCCGTTTACTTCACTCCCTATTACGTCCATAGGTTCTCCTTTATACATTAGTTTAACTTCTACGCTATGTATTGGTAATTCATCAAATGGAGCATTAACCTGCACGGTGGCATTAATCTGCTTAAAGAACTTGTCATTAAGGTCCACTTCCTGTGCATAATCTTCCCAAAGAATAGGGTTTCCCTCTTTATCGATTAGCGTTGTAATATTTGGTAGAGGGCCGTTGGGGTTGATATTTACTTCAATATAAGATTCTTCGGTATAGTGAAGTGTGAAATCAGATATTCTATGTTTTGTTATTTCTTTACGAACATCTTCAATATCTTCTTCTTGGTACCACTTCCTTGCTTCTGCAGGATCTTCAACAGGCAATGCCTCTATCATAAGTCGTTCAGCAGCATCATCCAGAGTACTTTGTCCCCAAGAACGCAACTGATCCATTACTTTTGGCTCTATTTGAGCGCTTCCTGGATCTATAGTCAGATGCTTACTCTCCGATTTGGTCATTATCTCTGTTAAAGTTTCTTTGTAATCGTCCTCTGCACAAATGCGTTCTTCAATATTGATATCCTGCACAAATGAGTAAAAAGAATCTGCATTAAAAGTTCCTACTACAGTTATTGGAGGCAACTTAGCATCGTGATATAATTCGTATACAACACTTATAAATCCACCCTTACCTTGTAAAGCAGATTCAAAAAGGGCTGCGCCTTCTACAGATAACTCTAAGCTAAAAGTTGAAACATTTTTACCATACAATGAAGGTTTTCCTGCGTCAAACATCCTTTCTATAAAATCATTCTTTTCAAAAAGGAGTCGGGATGTACCTCTATTGTATCTTATAGTACCAATTTTAGCTTCAGGTACCGGTGATATATTTTCACTATTGGCAATTGCATTTACTTCTTCCTGCAGCTTACTTTTGATAATTGCCATCTTCTCATCAGGAATTGTAAATTCTGTAGCAAATACCACGAAGCCACCACCTTTTTTCCCATCGGCACGATCTATAGGGAAACGATATTTAATAAATTTAAAGACTGGATAGCCTTTCTCATCTACCATAAAAGTAGGTTTTTCAGGGACGGGATAAAATACATTGAACTGACGATCATCACCGTAGACAACAATATTTTCAATGACTCTTTGATTATTTATGTAAAGCATAATAATAAGGTTTTAAAGGGTTGTTTTTACTACTACTTAACTATATTGATATATTCTGTTCCTTTATCTATAAACCATGTGGAGATATCTCCTCTTAAAACAATAGGAGTTGAATTATTTAATAAACCTGTATATTGAACTATCAAAGTACCTTCTTGTCCGGTAAATGCGGGGGCTACCAATTTCTGCTGTTCACTGTTTATCATAACATTAAAAACAGCTGAGAACGGATAATAACCTGAAGTTGCAGATGTTGACAAGACCTGCTCTTTTTGTTGTGTAATTAATATGAGTTCAGCTTTATTTGCTGTAACAGGTGCTAATTTTAAGTCATAAGCATCAATAATCTTTTTTTCTGAAATAAGTTTCTTGGCAAGTCGCTCTAAGCTCAAAGAATCGGCTTGCCATACTGATGAAACAAGCAAAAACCAATTTTCACCTGCACCAATTAGAGATATCATTGGACTCCCATTTCCATCTTTTTGAGCCCCTATGGTTGTAGAATAATAGAAGTATTGTCCCTCCTCATAAGTGTTGGGATAAAAAGCTAAATACTCAAAAGTGCTTCCTGTTATCATATCTATATGTATTAAGGGATTATTAATTCATTTAAATCATAAGATAATACTTCACTCCATTCATTATCTGATAAAGGCAGCCTGTACCTAAATCCCGATTTAAACAAAGAAGAGGTGTACCACTGCCATGTTTGTTCGGGTTTGTTCTTCGACAAGGCTATTGTGGTAATATTTTCATTCAATTCTTCTAGGTTTTCAGGTAGTAGTTCTATTGCTGTTAGACCGTCATTCTCCTCCTTTAATTTTATATTAACTGCATGAGATCCAAAGCTGTCAAATGATGTAAAATCTATTTTAAGATCATAGTTAAGGTCGAATGATTTCGAAACTGTTTTCATTATTACTTCGTTGTTATTAACAAATTTATTATCAACAGCAGTAACCACTGCTTTCCATTTTTTTATGTGTTCTTTAGAAAATGCGTACATGACAGTTGATTGTTCTTTAGAAAATGATGTGGATGGAAGAGGTGTTTTTTCGTTATCACTTGCTATTTCTAATTTTATATCTGCTGCATCAATCAATGCCTCGGTACAATTGAAAGTTATAATATGCAGAGGAAATTGATTTTCCTGTATGAATAGTATATTACTGTTGCTTGTGAACCTATCACCATGTATTTCATAGGTGACGCCATTATCTTCTACTATTACAAAGGGTAGTACATCGAATTCGAACTTTTCATGAGGAGAAAATTTAAGGATTACAGTTATTTTTGCTGTACCTGAATCAAAAGTTATAGTTTCATTTATTGCTTGTAGCCTATGGTTTTCTACCGGTGCTGCACTTATTTTAACACCTACTTGCCTGATCCCTACTGGAAGCATATTAAATGGATGATATACTGAAATAGGAGTAAAGCCTGTAGGTAACGATTCAACAATTCGTGTTTGTGTATATTCAGGAAAATTCCCTTCACTGATCATTTTGAGCATAGATTCTATACCCTGAAGTGAAAATGAAATATAACATTTTGCCACTTGAGGGTTGTGCAGATCCCAGTTAAATTCTCCTTCTTTTGTTGAAAGCTCATTGAAATTAAAGATGATGTCGTTAGATTCGTTAAGATTAGCCTTAGGTTCGCAAAAATACTCAAGAAACCTGGCCGTGAGACTTGAAGCAAAAGATTCTCCTTTCTCATAATTTGTAATTTGAATAGGGAGTAAATTTATTTTATCTCTGAAAAGAAAAAACAGTTTTTCGTAATTGATTTCACTTTGAGAGTTTGATATAAAACTTTTGACTGAGTTCGTTAATTCCGCCGGATTGAATTTTACAACTGAATTAACACGTGGGGTATATCCACTCACACTATACCAACCTTTTGCACTCATTAAAAGAACTCCTTTTTCAAGAACAGACTGAAATAAATTAATAGATCCTTCACTAAATTGTTCAACGATTCTGAACCGTGAAAGTGGCATTTTGCTCAATGGAATAGTGAATTTAGATTCACTACCAGTGTCTTCGTCATGTTCATCGTTATTATAAATGTTAAGCATTAAGTAACCTGAATTAATTTCTGCATACTTCACTTGATGCCCTGGCCACTTATTTGAAATTGTGTTCAAAGCTGATTCATGCAGAATTGAAGGTTCAAACTGCATTTCCAGTAGAGCGTATGGTGATGGTTTACTATAAGGAGTAACACCTCTTACAATCTCAAATAAAAAATTAGGTTTTCCAGATTCGGAAGTATATATTTGAAGATGCTTTGATAGCACATAAACGTCTTTACCTTCGTATTCCTTGAATGCTAGAAAGTATTCATTTCCTATGTAATCTGTAAAATCTAATAACTTCATCTCTATTAATTAAAATTAGATGGGTAGTTGATTAGTTGTTATTTCTAAAGAGCCCGATTTTGAGAGCCATTGGCCTTGGCTGATTTCAGTATTTCCAAGATCATCAGTCTCTTTAATAAGTGTAATACGATAAAAATATTGTCCTGCATTAGGATCTCCTAATACATAATCTTTAATTGGCATCATTAGAACGGCTTCTTTCTCAATAATACCTGATATTTCGTTTGAATTATCGGTATAGTTAAACATTAATGTGTTTATAAGTGGACCATCTGTTTTATTTTTAAACTCCACTTTAACTAACCTAATTAAAGATATTTCTGTTTTAAAATTAATAAACAGGCTTACTTTCACATTTAATTCATAGTTTGCACCTATAGACGTATCGACAATAGTGTCGAATAGTTTTTCCTTATCTGGTATAATTTTAAGCCCTTCCCAATTAAAAATATAATCTTCGGGATCATAAGAGTCTACTTCTTCTGAAAGATAAGCCAGGAAAGATATATTAGCTCCTGAATCTATTATATTTGGAGTATTAATCTTTTTGATAATTAAAGGAACATCTCTATCAGACATAGGCAATATTCCAGAAATGTTATCTAATTGCAGCGCACTCTCTGACCCATTTGTGGCTTGTATAAAATCAGCTGTACTATAGATCTCTCGGAATATTTGAAATCCTTGAGTATCCTGTACACCTTCCCAGTTTAACATTATTTTAAGATTCTCAGATTCTTCAAAGAAACCTTTTGGAATTAGAATGAAATCAGTTTTATCGCCAGGATGTAATGTTAATGGTAGTTTAAGGTTTGATTTAGAGCAAGAGATAATATTCTCTCCATCCTGAAGTTCAGCAACCAAACCCTGTGCCTTTATAGTGTGTTCTGTATTATTTTCAATACCTACATAGATTATAGGTGTTTTGCTTTGTTCAATTAGTAGTATATCGCTGTACAAATCTGTAAGTTTTATATCTACAGGTATAATGTATGGTTGAGGAACCCCTAAAATTGATACCTCTACATGACCTTGCAACATTGCTGTTGTTGAAGAAGATGTGAGATTGTCAAAAAGGTCTTCGAAAACAGATAAACTAATTGGTGGTAGTGCATCTTTAATGTTATTTAATGTAATTAAGCTCTCGTTTCTCTCTTTAAAACCTATTTCTCCCGGTACGGATAATTTATAAAGAAGTTTATCACCTGAAATAGATAGAGGCGAGAATCTTATCTTGTCTTTTTCTAAGCCTGTCTTCTCTTGGATCTCATCAAATGCATAAATAATTCTTTCAGGATCAGTATATGGCGCTGCTTCGTAATTTATATATGCATTTATGTCGTCTACGGTTTTACCAACTAATTTGGTTTTGAAATTAGGTGAAAATGGTGGAAATTCTAATCTGCTTAATACAAAACTATCGGGAAGAAAATAAAAGTTGTTTGGATTTAATTCGTCTTGTAGATATATATATGAGACTCTTTTAAATATAACATGATGTTGAATAAATCCGCCTTCATCTACTGCAGTTCGAGTGGTGTGCCGATAGATGTAAGGATATAATAATTCAGGTAAGTGAAATGGTTCTTTTTGAATAAATTCTTTTACTGTGATGGTGTATAATTCTTCGGAAATAGCATCTGTTAATGGAGTAGGGTTGTTTTGAAGATTTATCATATTTGATGTATAAACTTTCTTTTGTTTCCTGTCGGTTAAAGTTATATACACTTTTACTGGTAAAGGTTGATTTGAAGCTACTGAAAATGAAATTTTTTTTAGATTTTCATTTGTTCTAAAAGCACAATATCCATAAAGTCTTTTTCCTTTATCATCATATATATCTACCCAAGTTCTTGAGGAATTTGTGTTTAATCCACATGGTGGAAGTGAAGGTGCAGCTTGAAACAAATCTTTTGAAAATGATTCCCAGTTTTTTATTGATAAATTTATCCTCGAAAATTCTTTTCCATTAATAGTGGAAGTTTCTTTTCCGGTAAAATAAAGTTGTGGATTTATATTAAGGTCTGATACTGTAGTGACATCTTTAGCAGGTATTCCAAAACTAAATTCTCTTTTCATAACTAGCTGGCAGCCGTAAATGCCATCCAGCATGGCAGCGATAAGTTGATTGTATTTTTGTACATTGTTTATACGAACTGATATGTCATAACCATCTTCAGTTTTTATTATTTCAGTAAACTTTTCAATTATTTCTAATCCTGTATTAGGTAGTGTATACATAATTTCGAATGAAGGTTTGAGAGTTGCAGGTGTTATTCCGACAACAGTAGATGCAATTTCAGCAGGGACTGTTGTTTGCAATTGTATATTTAATGTGCCTCCGTCACCTTCTGCTAATTCAGTGAGTTTTATCATCAATTGCTGTTTGTCTGAAACTTTTTGGCTTTTTATTTTGAATCTAGGAAGATATGTCTTTCCATTTAAAGGCTCGTTGACAGAAAAGATTTCTGTATCATTTGGTTGTTGATTGTTGGTATAAGGGACCTTTAATTGAGATTTAGGTCTTCCCTTTAATTGTTCTAATATTGGTAATTTTAAATTCAGTCTTTGTTTTATAATATCTAAACGATTATTTTTAATTCTTTGTCTTTCCTTGATAAAATCTGTTCTCTTTAAAGCAGGTTGAATTTCACTTAACACCAAAGGAGTAAAAACTTTACCAATAGTCGAAATGTTGGGTTTATCTTTATTTTCAGTAATAGGCTTTGCTGGTTTATTAAATGTGGTGATTTTAGATTTGATTTTAGAATCACTAATTCTCAATCTTCGTTTTAGAGACATATCTTTATATTTTATTATGTTGTTGAATTATGTTTAATTAAGCTAACTGCCTACTTCGTAATCATATAGTGTTTTAAACTGACTTAGTTATTTTAGATGATTTAACCTTAATTAGTGAGTAGTAAAAAAATTGACCTTAATTGTATCTTATTAATTCAAATATGAGTTGAATTAAAAGTAAAAGTTATGATATAACTTACATAATCATGTAAATTAAACATCTTATAGTATTAAAATGTTCTTAAAAACGGTTTAAATATTACAATATGAAATTACGGACGTTTTGTTATAGAAAAATAACATTTATGATCATATTGATGTTACCACTGTGGCATTATTACTACTCTTGCAATGGTTTTGTCACATCAAATTAAAGGAAAAAGATAAATAATATTCTCTTTTAT
>CAZSBA010000019.1:0-32977 GCA_964605035.1 uncultured Proteiniphilum sp.
CGGACTTTTCAAAAGTTGCTGAAATATGTGGTCGTTATGGGGTTGTGTTTACATAAAACGCTTTTCTAAAAGTTAGTATAAGTTGCCCTTTTATTCTATCGTTTATTTGAACGATATTTTGTTTTATCGTTTATTTAAACGATATTCGCATCATGATAGCAGTTATTACAGGTGATATAATAGCTTCGAGGTTGGTACTGGACCAGGATAAATGGTTGGTTCCACTCAAAAGCCTTTTCAACAACTGGGGAATAAGATCTAAGGATTGGGAATTGGAAAGAGGAGACTTTTTTCAAGTGGAGGTTAATAATCCGTTGGATGCACTAAAAAAGGCCCTACAAATTAAAGCATTAATTAAAAAAGTAGAGCCACTTGATGTGCGTATGGCTATAGGTATAGGCGAAAAGACTTATACAGGAGAGTCAATTTCTGAGAGCAATGGAGAGGCTTTTATATATTCGGGCGAGAAATTCGACTCGCTGGATAAAGAGAACATTACACTAGGTATAAAAACTACTTGGGAAGAGTTTGATGAGGAGATGAATCTTTACCTGAAGTTAGCAGGCACATTTATGAATAAGTGGTCTGTTTCGTCGGCAGAATTAATGGAGATTGTTCTTAAAGAAGCAAACATAACTCAAGATGAGATCGGAAAGCGTTTAGGGATTAAACAAAATTCTGTAAGTGGCCGATGGAATAGGGCAAATGTGAATGAGATACTGGAAGTAGAAAAGATGTTTAGGAAAAAGATTTATGCTTTGATAAAATGATTATAATTTTAAAGTTCATATTAGCACATTTTATTGGAGATTTTATTTTTCAACCTAAAAGATGGGTGAAAGATAAGGAGTGTCTGAAAGCAAAATCACTCAAGCTGTATATACATGGGTTAATACATGGACTTTTAGTATTATTAATTCTATGGGATTTTAACTATTGGCTTTTAGCTTTGTCGGTAACGGCTTTACATATTATTATTGATGGTATAAAATTATATTCACAAAAAGATGAGAACAAGTCAGAGTGGTTTTTGATAGATCAAGCACTTCACATTATAAGTATTTTTGTATTATGGATTTTATTCTTTAAACCGGAATTAAATTTGGCTTTGTTGTTCGAAAACACTTACATCTGGGTTTATCTAACTGCATTTATTTTTATTACTATTGTAACTAGTATCGTGATAAGAGAACTTATGTCTAATTGGACAAACGCATTAAACGAAAGCAGTGAAGATTCTTTGAGTAATGCTGGTAAGTATATTGGTATGTTGGAAAGGATTCTTATTTTAATATTTGTAGTAACAGGTCATTGGGAAGGAATTGGTTTTTTAGTGGCAGCTAAATCAGTTTTTCGTTTTGGAGACTTAAAAGAATCGAAAAACAGAAAACTAACTGAATATATTTTGATAGGAACATTGTTAAGTTTTGCAATTGCGTTATTTACAGGATTGGTTTTGCTGAAGCTTATAGCAAGTGTATAAAGAGAAAATAAAATTGAAACTATAAATTAGAAATAACTAAATCAAAGGAGAAGAATCTATGAGACATAAATTGCTTTTTATTTTTTTTATAATTACATCTATGAGTCTAATATCTCAAGAGAAACCAATATTGCTGTTTCCAGAAGGAGCACCTGGAGAGAAAGTGAAGATGAAACAGGTTGATGATCTTACAGGAAATAAGGTAGCGGGCTGTCCGGTTATGCGCACTGGTAGCGTAAGTGAGCCTACATTAACATTTTATCCTGCTCCTGCAGATAATAATTCGGGTGTAACAATTATTGTTAATCCAGGAGGTGGGTATAATATTCTAGCATATAATCTTGAAGGAACTGAGATATGTAAACGATTCAATAACTACGGAGTAAATTGCGTGCTTGTAAAATATCGTGTTCCTCGTCGCGAAGGGATAGAGAAGCATGAGGCTCCACTTCAGGACGTACAGCGTGCAATTGCATATACTCGCTCACACGCTAAGGAGTGGAACATAGATCCAGATAGAATAGGGGTGTTAGGCTTCTCCGCCGGTGCTCATTTATCGGCTGTAGCCAGTACAAATTACATGAATAGAACTTATCCTAGAATCGACTCTAATGATGATGTGAGCCTTCGTCCCGATTTCACAGTCTTAATCTATCCAGCTTATCTCTCTGCCGACAATTTTTCTATTTCTCCAGAACTGAAGGTTGATGAAAATACTCCTCCCACTATAATAATTCAAACTCAAGACGATTATAGTTTTATAGATAGTAGTTTGTTTTACTATTACGCTCTTAAAGAAGCAGAAGTGCCCGTTACAATGCATCTTTATCCATCGGGAGGACATGGTTATGGGGCAAGAAATACCGGTCATACTGTAAATGAATGGCCTCACAGGGTATTGGCATGGTTGAGGGATATAAAGATGATTAAGTGAATGTACTTTCTTTAACTTTAATAATTTAAAAGCCGGACTCTTTCTCAAGTACCCGGCTTTTAGAGATAAATAATTAAAAAGTAGAACTATATAATTTGAAGAGGTTAGTCACCTGCTCTTATCTTTCCGATACCATCTTTATTTAGATTTGTGTTTTTTGGTTTTCCGTAATATGTAACATTTCCAATTCCTTCTGAGTCAATTTTTAAATACTCCGATGCATAGCAACTAACATTGCCTACGCCTTCAGATATTACAATTGCGTTTTGTGAAGTAAGTTTTCGTGTATTAATATTTCCTACTCCTTGTGAGCTAATTTCTATGCTCTCGGCATTGCCTGCAAGTGAGATATTGCCAACTCCCTCAGAGTCTATTTTAACATTACCAATATTTAGGTTGTCTGCATTTATATTACCTACTCCATCAGATAATATAGTTAATTCAGGGGTTTCAAAATCTCCTTTAACTGTAATATTGCCAACCCCTTCAGAATCTATATGTTTTAGATAAGGCGTATTTACATAGATGGTTAGCTTGTTTGAGTTGTTTCTGAACTTTCTCTTACGTCTGTCATCCATTTTAAGCACTAATGTCTCGTTCTCCATACGCACTTCTAGCAAATCTAGCATTGTTTCGTTGCCTTCAGCTGTTACACTGGTTTGCGATGCTTGTCTGACTTCAATATTACCTACTACCGAAGATTTTATTGCAGTGAAATTTGAAACTTCAAATTCATCTTTTGTCAGTCGCGATTGTGCGCAAGAAATGCCTGTTGTTAATAGCAGCAATGCTAGTACTAATAAGTTTAATCTTTTCATATTGTTTGTTAGTTAGTTTTACCTAAATCCTTAAATTTAATATCATTAATATGACTCACTCCAACATTAAATGGTTACAAAAATTTCATATAAATCTCCAATAAATTTGTTTGAAAAATAAACAACTGGTCAAATAATGAATAATTGTATATTCAAATTTATTTAGAGGTGTTTAGACTAGTCTTTGAGAAGCTCAAGTATTTTTAATCTGAAAGCATATTCATACTTAGCCTGTGCCTCTTCACCAAGAGCCTGAGTTTGATTGTTTTTTGCCAGGAATAGTTCATAAGAGTTGGCACGACCACTCTCATGTTTCTCTTCTGTAAATCTGTATGCTTCGTTGCTTGCTTCAACCGATTTTTTGGCTGCCTCCCATCTGCTTGCTGATGCAACAGCATTGTAATATGCCTGTTCAATCTGTTTACGAAGTTCCAGTTTTGTTTTGTCTAGTTCAAGCTGAGTATTAGCTATTGCAAGTCTTGCACTACTCACATTATTCTTAATCTGAAACTTGTTAAAAATTGGAATTCGTAGATTAAAACCTAGAGAGTTACTCATGTTGTTTCTAAGCTGACTGCTGAATGTGTCGTTAGGTCTGCCACTCATATTGTAGTATCCGGTTCCCATATTTGCACCAAATGATAGTGTAGGGAAGTATTGAGAGCGAGCCATCAGGACTTCTTTTTCACTGCTTTCGAGGCGATATTGCATGCTTCTTATCTGTGGCCTGTTCACAAGTGCACTTTCATATATAGCTTCAGATGGAATAAGTCCCGTTTCATTAATTAATGTTTCTGCCGAAGGCGCAACAATATCAAAATTGTTGAAGGACTCCAGCTCCATAATCTGTGCTAGATCGAGAATAGCTAACTTTAGATTATTTTCTGCTTGTACTCTATTTAACTCTTCACGTGCCATTTGGGCTTCAACCTCAAATAGTTCACCCTCTGCCAATCTGCCACTTTCCACCAGTGCAAGTCTGCGTTGATAATCAGCACTTGTTGATTCGAGTTGATTTTCTGAAATTATGAGTAGCTCTTTATTTAATAACGCTTGAAGAAATGCTGTTGAAACGCTCATTATTATGTCGTCTTTTATCTTTTCTAGATCTGCTTCTGAAGCATGCATCTCTGCCTTACGAGCATCAATATTATGCTTCATTCTAAGGCCATCGAAGATTGTTATATCAGCACCTATACCAAAATTTGTTTGTGATGAATTACTATTGTCATAAACATTATCGATGCCTATTGAGCGACCAAAAACAAAACTTTGACCTGCCGAAGCGTTCAAGCTAGGGAGGAGCTCGGCTCGAGCCTGGCTGTAGGCCAACTCTCTCTGCTGACGATTTATTTCCTGTTGTTTTATATTTCGGTTATTTTCCAGAGCAATGTCAATACATTCTAAAAGTGTGTATTGTTTTTGTGCAGTTGTCGAAGAAATGGTTGTTCCGGTAATTAACAGACATATAATAATTTTTTTTAACTTCATATTATTTTCAATTTAGCTTGGGCCCTTTATAGTTCTTATATTCAAAATATTTTAAGCAAAATTATTTCTGTTCAATTATCTCAGCCCCACGAATCTTATCATTTTCATTTAACCCTTCTG
This sequence comes from uncultured Proteiniphilum sp., assembly GCA_964605035.1. Lineage (GTDB taxonomy): Bacteria > Bacteroidota > Bacteroidia > Bacteroidales > Dysgonomonadaceae > Proteiniphilum. The sequence continues at coordinate 4,847 of CAZSBA010000019.1, forward strand.
TTACTTCAATATTAATTCCATCAGAAAGACCAATAGTCACGTTGTGACGTTCAAACAACTGAGGCTCTTCGTTCATTACTAAGTAAACGAAAGCTGAGTCGCCACTAAACTCTAGTGAGCTCTCGGGAATTGTGAGCACCTTGCTACGCTGATCTAGCTTGATGTTGGCATTGGCACTGTAACCGGCCCTAATGAAAAGGTCATCGGGAATTGCGAGTGCTGCTTTCATCTCAAATAATATTGCCCCGCTTTCTTCAACACCTTTTGGCGAGATATACTCTAGTGAAGCAGGAATTGTACGATCTTGTATAGCACCAATTGTAATTTCAATAGGCATACCTGATGTAAGCTTGCCAACTTCAGTTTCATCAATTTTGCCTATAAAAAGCATATCACTTAAGTCGGCTACCGATGCCACTGTTGTACCATCGTTAAAGTTGTTGGATTGAATTACCGAATTCCCTACTTTTACAGGAATGTCGAGGATGGTACCATCTACAGTTGATCTTACCAATGTGTTACTTGTTTTTGCTGAACTCTGTGTTATACCAGTGCGCACGAGGCTCAGATTGTCAGTAGCCGCACGCAGTTCTTCCTGATCGTTTTTATATTGCAAATTAACCTTTTCAAACTCTTCGAGTGAAATAACCGATTTTTCATATAGATTCTTATCCCTCTCATAATTGCTCTTGCTTTGGTTTGCTGCAATTCGAGCCCTCTCCACACGCGACTCTGCACTGCTAAGGTTAACCATATCCGGAACAACCTGAATTGTTGCAATAATATCACCTGCATGAACTATATCACCTGCCACTTTATGAACCTGTGATATAATTCCTGACATCTGAGGTTTAATTAGAATCTCGTTGCGAGGTTCAACCCTTCCGGTTGCTACTGTACTCTTTTCAATATCGCCCACTTCGGGAGCTACAATTGTGTATAACACAGTTTTGGGTTTAGATTTCTGCCATAGAAAAACAAAGGTGGAAATGACCAATAGTCCCAATAACGCAAATCCAATTATTCTTAAAATTCGTTTCATACTTAATATAATGTTTTTACTGATTTACAGATTTACTTGTTTCAGAATTTTACTTAATGTTTTTTTATTACCTGTTTACTCCTCTCCAATTGCTTCAACCGGTTTTATCATCATTGCTCTTTGAGCCGGTGCGTATCCTGCCATTGTGCCAATAATTACCAAAATAATTAGAGATGCTACTGCCATGGTAAAAGATATCTGAGGGTCTTTAAAGAACTGATCACTTTGGCTTAGCGCTATACCTACAGCTCTAAGAATACCAACACCCACAATTATTCCCATAACTCCGGCAAGCATGGTAAGCACGATGCTTTCGCTTAATATCTGACCAATTATATTGCGTGGTGTGGCTCCAAGTGCTCGTCTGATACCAATTTCTTTTGTGCGCTCTCTAACAGTAACAAGCATAATGTTACTTACTCCAATAGCACCTGCCAGAAGAGTACCCAATCCAACAATCCATATAAGTGCAGCTATACCAATTCCGAGATTATTAAACATCTTAAATTGTTCCTCTATATTCATTGAAAAAAGTGCATCATTATCGTTGGGCGAAATCTGATGCTGCTGTTTTAAAATGTCTTCTATCTGGTTTTGAATAACCTTAACAGCCACTCCAGGCTTTGCAGTGGCAGCCATAAAGTGGATAATGTTTCCCTGATTAAATGCCTGCTGCATAGTTGAAAATGGTAGTACAACTGTTTCGGCGGTTTGGCCACCTATACTAACTCCAGAAGTGCTTCTTGCCACACCAATTACCTGAAAATATATGCCATTTACCCGTATTTGCCTTCCTGTAGGATCTTCTCCTTTTTGAAAAAGTACTTCATATATTCTTTCTCCAATCACACATACCTTTCGTTTCTCAATTATATCAATTTCATTTACATACCTACCATATATTAATTTACTTTTTTCTATAAGATCATATTCAGGGTAACATCCTTTGACAAGGTACGAGCCACTACGCTCACCACGAACAACATTGTTATCGCTACCCCATACAAATAACACAGGAGAAAGATGTTGTAACTCTTTTACACGCTCTTTTATTATAGGAATATCGCTATTTACCATATCCCATCTACGTCCCTTCCCAAAACCTTTATAGGCTATAGTAGTACGATTGGCCTGGAAGAATGCCGAGTTGGTTGCAAAACCTTCAATTTGAGAAGCTATCCCCTCAGAGAGAGCATTACCTGCACCTACCATCAAAACAAGCATGAGCATTCCCCAAAACACACCAAAAGCTGTTAATACACTTCTTGATTTGTTGTGAGTGATTGTAATCCAGATTTCTTGCCACCTATCTATATCGATCATATTGATGAATTGTAGATTAACTGATTTGTTATTCTTGTCGCATTGCCTCTATTGGCTGCACCTTTATAGCATTTCTTGCAGGAAAATAACCCGCTAATACGCCAGATATAATTAAAATCAATGTGGCGAAGAAAGCATATCCCATTTCAACAGTTGGATTTTTGAAAACCGACATTTGAGGTTCATCGGAAACAGCTTGTCCGCTTGCTGCCTGCTCCATAACGAAATTTATTACCTCAGTAAGTCCAATACCCATAAACAAGCCTACGTATCCAAATATTGTAGTTATGATTATCGACTCAAAGATAATTGTCTTTAAAATTGAAGAGGGTGGGGCACCAATTGCTTTTCTGATACCAATTTCTCGAGTTCTCTCTTTTACTGACACAAGCATAATATTGCTTACACCAACTATACCTGCAATGAGAGTTAGAATTCCAATTATTGTTACTAGCATTGTTATACCACCAAATATTTTCATTGTCTCTACATAGTCGGCCTGATTATTATTTAACCAGATTGCCTGAGTGTCTGCAGGGTCGAAGTTCATTCTACGACCCATTATCTCACGTAGTGTTTCGTTGAACTTATCATTGGCTTCTTTAGTTGTAAGATCATCAACAGTAAAAGTAATCTGGTTGAATTTTTGCCCCGGGTTGAATATCAGTTGTGATGTAGTGAATGGTATATAAGCATTTGGGCCACCCCATTCCTCACGCTTTGAATTTACACCTATTACTTTAAACATAAGTTGCCCCACTTTTACATTTTTACCAAGAGGTGATTCATCTTTAAATAGTAGGTCCGCAATTTTTTTATCAATAACAATAACCTTGTTCTTCGCGTTCATATCTAGCTGATTGATAAAACGTCCTTCTCCCTGTTTTATTATCAGCTTCTCTATTCCTATATAATTAGGCATAACCCCTCTTATCTCATAAGAACCATACTCGTTGCCATAAAAAATATTTTGTGTAGTATTTGTTCGTGCGGTAATAAGTCGACTCTCTTCCACCTCTTCTCTAATAAGATCAAGCTCGCTGTTCGTAAATTGCAACCTACGTTCAGACTTTAGCCCTTTGTATGGCATTGAGGTTGTACCCGACCATAAGTTGATTCTGTTAATTGCTCTTGAGCTGAAGTTCTCCATTACCCCATTTTTAAGGCCATTTCCTGCTCCCAGAAGAACAATAAGAATAAATATCCCCCAAGATACAGAAAGACCTGTGAGTGTAGTGCGTAATTTATTTTTTTTGAGAGTAGTTAAAATCTCTTGCAACAAATCCATCATAATATCAGACTGTTTGTTGGAATTATATGGTTATTTGCATTAACTGTATGAACACCATTGTTCTTATTAGTCTCATATTCAATCATCCCATCTTTAAGATGAATTATACGGTTAGTAGCATCGGCCACAGATTTTTCGTGAGTAACGATAATAGTTGTAATACCTTCTTTATTAAGGTTAGTTAGAACGTTCATTACATCAACAGTTGTTGTACTATCTAGCGCACCTGTGGGCTCATCGGCAAGAATAATTTTAGGGTTAGAAATCATTGCCCTAGCAATAGCAACACGCTGTTTTTGTCCTCCAGAGAGCTCATTCGGCATATGATGTGCCCACTCTTTCAGCCCCATTTTATCCAGATGTTCCATCGCAATTATATTCCTTTTTTTTCTACTAACTTTCTTGTAGTAAAGAGGAAGAGCAACATTCTCCAACGCATTCTTAAAGTTTATAAGATTAAATGATTGGAATACGAAGCCAATATAATCATTTCTATATTTAGCCGCAGTTTTTTCGTTTAAGCCTTTTATGAGTGTTCCATTTAAGTGATAGTTGCCTTCATCATAAGAATCTAGAATCCCAAGTATGTTTAATAGAGTAGATTTGCCCGATCCTGATGCACCCATAATAGAAACAAATTCACCAGCCTCAATATCAAGGTCTAGACCTTTTAAGACATGTAGAGATAACGCTTCGGTATGATAAGATTTATGCAACTGTCGTATATGTATCATCATTAATAAATTTATAGTTCTTCAATATTTAACCCAAATATTTAAAAGAGAAGCGCATTATTTAATTGAAAAAATAGATTTAATATTTTATATAGCACAAATGTATGTCAATCCATTGTACTATGCAATGCATAATACTAGAATGTTGCATAATTTAAGAAAGATTAAGATTATATATATACTATGTAGTTGATAGTTATTGCTTATAGCTCATAAATGGGATGATTGTTTGGGCAAAAATTACTACCTTTGCATCCAATTAGAATTTGGGTTATCAATCATGGGGGCTTTCTTAGTCTACAGGTTATTTTTCCCGATGTTTAACAATTTTAGGTTATAAATTTTATTATGATTGAACAGCAAGAAAATGCATGGGAGCACTTCAAAGGAGAGGTGTGGAAAAGAGAAATCAATGTAAGAGAGTTTATTCAATTTAACTATACTCCCTATGTAGGGGACGACAGTTTCTTAGCAGGACCAACCGGAAAAACACTTAACGTTTGGGATAAGTTGACTGAGATGTTTAAGGTGGAACGTGAGAAAGGAGTTTATGATACGGAAACGAAGATACCGCAACGCATAGATGCATACGGCCCCGGTTATATTGACAAAGATAATGAAGTAATAGTAGGTGTACAGACAGATGCACCACTAAAGAGAGGTATATTTCCAAATGGCGGAATCAGAATGGTAGAAAACAGTCTTAACGCTTATGGTTATGAACTCGACCCTGTGACTAAAGAGATATATACTCGCTACAGAAAGACACACAACGAAGGTGTTTTTTCGGCCTACAACAAAGAAATGATAGCAGCTCGTCGCTCAGGTATTATTACAGGATTGCCCGATGCGTACGGAAGAGGAAGAATTATTGGTGACTATCGTAGAGTTCCATTGTATGGTACAGCAGTACTTAAGAAAGAAAGAAAAATATTTTACGAAAGATTAGATATACAGGAGCTTACAGAAGATGCAATTCGCTGTAGAGAAGAGGTTTCGGAGCAAATTAAAGCTTTTGATGATTTCGAAAAGATGTGTGCAGGTTACGGATTTGATGTAACGCGTCCAGCAAAAAATGCACGTGAGGCAGTTCAATTCCTCTATTTTGCATATCTGGCAGCAGTAAAAGATCAGGATGGAGCAGCTATGTCACTGGGTCGCACTTCAACATTTTTAGATATATATATACAACGCGACATAAATGCTGGAATACTTACTGAAGATGAGGCACAAGAGCTTATAGATCAATTTATTATAAAATTAAGAATTGTACGCTTCCTTCGTACACCTGATTATAACGATTTGTTTTCAGGCGATCCTGTTTGGGTAACTGAGTCGTTAGGTGGACAGGGAATTGATGGAAGAACTTTAGTTACACGAACATCATTCAGGTATTTACATACATTATATAATCTTGGACCTTCACCTGAACCAAACCTAACGGTTCTATGGTCTAAAGATTCACCAGAGACATGGAAGAAATTCTGTGCTAAGGTATCTATTGATACTTCAGCAATTCAGTACGAAAATGATGATTTAATGCGCCCCGATTATGGCGACGATTACGGCATTGCATGTTGTGTGTCACCAATGAAGATTGGTAAGCAAATGCAGCTGTTTGGAGCAAGAGCAAACCTTGCAAAGGCTCTTTTATATGCCATCAACGGTGGTAGAGATGAGATATCTGGAGTACAGGTGTCGCCTAAGTTTGAGGCAATTACAAGCGAGTATCTAGAATATGATGAGGTAGTTGAGAAGTTCGAAACTATGATGAAATGGCTCGCTAAGGTTTATGTTAATGCACTTAAGATTATACACTATATGCATGATAAGTATGCCTACGAAGCATACCAGATGGCATTACATGATGGTGCTGTTGAGAGAATTCGTGCAACAGGAATTGCAGGTATCTCAATAGTTGCAGACTCACTTGCAGCAATACGCGATACTAAGGTTAAGGTAATACGTGACGAGAGAGGGCTTGCAGTTGATTTTGAGCGTGAAGGTGAATATGTTCCATTTGGAAATAACGACGACCGCACCGACTCAATAGCTGTTAATGTAACCGAACGTTTTATGGAGTATCTGCGTATGCATGAAACATATCGTAAAGCAAAACCTACACAGTCGCTGCTTACAATTACCTCAAACGTTGTATATGGTAAAAAAACTGGTACAACACCAGACGGACGAAAAGCCGGAACTCCATTTGCTCCGGGTGCTAACCCAATGAACGGACGCGACAAGAAGGGTGCTGTTGCTGCACTGGCATCTGTTGCTAAGTTGCCATTCCAGCACGCACATGATGGTATATCATATACATTTGCCATTTCTCCAGGAACATTAGGAAAAGAGACTGATATTAGAGTTGACAACTTAACAGGATTGTTGGATGGTTATTTCACTCCTGATGGTGGACAGCACCTTAATGTGAATGTATTTGATTCGGATCTGTTGATTGATGCAATGGAGCATCCTGAAAACTATCCTCAACTTACAATCAGAGTTTCGGGATATGCAGTAAACTTTGTTAAGTTAACAAAAGAGCAACAGCTTGATGTTATATCACGCACAATAAATAAAACGCTTTAATGAAGGGTAGGGTACACTCATTAGAAAGTTTTGGAACGGTAGACGGACCCGGCATTAGATTTGTAATCTTTATGCAGGGTTGTCCGCTACGTTGTCTCTACTGCCACAATCCTGACACTTGGGATGTGAATGTTGAGCCAGCATACATGATGAGTGCCAAAGAACTACTTGATGAGGTTTTAAAATACAAGAGATTTATTTTAAACGGAGGAGTAACTGTAACTGGTGGAGAGCCCCTGTTGCAATCCGTTTTCCTTAAAGAGTTTTTTAAACTCTGTAGAGAAGAGGGTATCCATACAGCTATTGATACTTCTGGAGCAATAACCAGCACTGCAGCCTTCGATATGCTTGAGTATGTAGATTTAGTTTTGCTTGATATAAAAGCAATAGATCCCGAACTGCATAAAAATCTTACTAGTGCAAGGCTAGATAAACCGCTTGCATTTCTTAATCATTTACAAGAGATAGGTAAAGATACATGGATTAGACATGTTGTGGTACCAAAACTTACTTATGATAAAGAGCAACTTGAGAAGTTGGCCAACTACCTTACACAGTTTAGTGTAATAAAAAAGGTTGAGCTGCTTCCTTATCACGTAATGGGTGTATCTAAATATGAAGAGTTGGGAATGGAGTATGCACTTAAAGATACCGAAGCCCTCTCATCCGAAAAGCTCGCCATAGCGGAGGAGATTTTCTCTAATAAGGGCTTGCCTCTCAGGATATAAAAAAAATGTTTTAAGGGTATAAGTAGTCTTGGTTACCTTATTAAGTCAAAGGTATAGCCCTGCTCAAGTAGCCACTCAATGGCTTTGGGCAGGGCATATTTCATGTTGACTTCTGCCTTTAGTGAGTCGTGAAACACAATAATTGAACCATCGCGAGTGTATCTTTTTACATTCTCAAGTACCTGTTCAGGATTCATATATCGGCTATAATCACGAGTTACCACGTCCCACATTATAATTTTATAACCTTTCTTTTTTAATAGTCCCGGTTGTGGAAATACCATATGACCATGAGGAGGTCTGAACAGATTTGAGTGTATCAACTCATTTGCCTGTTGCGTATCATTTAGAAATGTCCACGACCTGTTTTGCCAGCCTTGCAAATGATGAAAAGTATGATTACCAACTGTGTGACCTCGTTTTAGTAGTTCTTCGTAGATATAACCATATTTACGAACATTATCACCTACACAAAAGAAGGTTGCCTTTACATTATATTTGTCTAGAACATCTAATACCCATGGAGTAACTTCAGGGATTGGTCCATCATCAAAAGTTAGGTAAACCGTCTTTTTGTTTGGTACGGGTATGCGCCAAATTGCTTTTGGATATAACGCTCTATAAAGTATGGGGGGTTGTTCAATTAGCATGTTTATTTGTGTAATGTCTGTTTTACACGAGTGGTAGCATGCACAATATCACTACAGTGCACCACCAGACTCTTTTATATATATTGTGGTTTATTGTCCGATCTGTTTTTATTGAGGTGACACTCCATATTGCTCCAATAGTCTTGGATTAAATTGCTTCATCAAACCCATAGCTTCTTGCATAATCTCATATTCATTTGTTTGCAATACAGTATCTTGCTCGGGAGCAGTGTAATATCCTCTAACTGAACTGTCTGTAACATCTCTCAAAATTGTATCCCCAACATAAGGAATTCCAATCATATAAAACGATTGAGCAAGGTCTAAAAGATCATCAGTCATCACTAAGTAGTTGTCATAATCATACATCTGATATATACTTTTGATAAGTAGTAACGGGTTCACATTGTTATAAATAATATCAGACAAAGAGTTGGCTATACTGGTCGGTCTTAATCTCTTAAACCAGTTCATATTTGCATTAACTCTGTTGTGTATTGTTGAAATAAGCTCCTTTCCCTTTTCGGTTTCACCAATCTGATAATATGATCTTGCAAATATTAGTCCGTCTGTACTATAAGGAACTACAGAATCGGGTATCATTGATGTAACCTTATCCAGTGCAGTAGAAGCTTTGTTTAATTCACCTGCATTTATAAGAGCCTCAACCAGCTGTGTGAAATATAACCTATATGTAGAAAGCATACGTCTGCTTGTTTCATCCATATAAATATTCTGATCATACTCTAATCCACCCCAACGGAACTTGTTAACCATAGTCTCATAAGCTACATCTATGTTTACACCATTATTAAGAGGGCTTCCTGGTACCACCTGAAATGTAAGTCCATTTAGTGAGAAGTTGGTATCCTGTAAGTTCATATATAATGAAGGAGTGATTGTTGTAGCAAAATGAATTGGACGTTCCCAATTGTTGTCGTTTAAATTAGACAACATTTCTAGTATCATTAAATCCTGACGGTAAACTGCCTGTTTCCCTTCGAGGTTTATATACATTTTATTAGTAGGTTCGGCTCCCAATGCTTCCCAGTTTACTTTGTCGCTGTTAACATCCAGATAAAGCAAACTTCCGGGTATAATTTGAGTAGAGCCAGTTGAAAATGGATTTTGAGGAGTAGCATTTTCCCCAGTTCGCAAATTATCCATTGTCTGTCTCAATGATATTGTATCCCTGTATGCATTTCTATCGTAATAACTAGCATATGAAGCTGGTGATATTTCACTTTGTTTCAGAACGTTCTCAATTTCCTGCCTTGTAATTACAAATGCTGCACTTCCGGCATCGCCTGAATATCTTGTTCTGCTCCATTTAATTGGAAGAGGCTCCGATTCATAAGCAGGACGCAACAACTGATCTACATACCAGTCGGTTTGCAGAAAACTAAGATTTGTAACCCTTACATCAGTTCGGAATCCTTCAGTCTCCTGAACATACCATAAAGGATAAGTATCATTATCGCCATTTGTGAAAATAATACCATTTTGGCCAACACTGCTTAGGTAGTTCATACCTGTGTCACGAGCAATAGTTCTACCAGAGCGATCATGATCATCCCAGTTTTGGGAAGCCATTTGCACCGGAACAACAAGACAAGCTACAGCAGCTATTACAGAAGCCACCTTGCTGTTTTTTATGTATTGTTTTAAAAACAGGCTTATTCCAGCCACTCCCATACCAACCCAAATTGAGAAAGCATAGAAAGAACCTGCATATGCATAGTCTCTCTCTCTTGGCTCCATAAAGGTTTGGTTAAGGTATAGAATGATTGCTAATCCCGTCATGAAGAAAAGCATAAATACAACTAAAAAACTTTTCTTACCCCTTTCTTCTAAACGTAGTTGATAAAGAATTCCAATAATACCAAGTATAAGAGGTAGCATATAATATTTATTGCGACCTTTATTATCGGCAATATCCGGAGCTATATCTTTTTGGGGTCCAAGACCAAGTACATGCTCATCGATAACCGAGATACCTGTAATCCAATTACCCTTGGTCATTCCACCATCTCCCTGAAGGTCGTTCTGGCGACCTGAGAAGTTCCACATAAAGTAACGCCAATACATATAATTAAACTGATATCCAAACATGTACTTCAAGTTTTGCCATAGAGTGGGTTGAGTATTTGGATCTGTTACACTGCCCCAACGTTCATAACCAATAATGTGGTTTCTGAAAGAAGGGTTATTTGGATTAGAATGCATCCTTGGAAAGAGCATTGTATTGGTGTATTTATATCTGGGAGAAGTTAATTTTTCGTATCTGTCTTTTTGATCAGGTGATGATTTTAAGACTCTCTTGTAAGAAACTCTTTCACCGTCACTAATAGCGGTGCCGTTTGCATTCCTCTTAACTTGAGAAGCGTAAGTTGTTCCATAGATAAGAGGAGTTTCGCCATATTGTTCGCGGTTGAGGTAGCTTCCCAATGAGAAGATATCAATAGGTGAGTTTAGATCGAGTGGAGGATTTGCGGCAGATCTTATTGGAATAAGTGCATAAGCCGAGAACCCTACTAGAATTACCATAAAGCAAGAAACAGTAAGATTTATTAATCTCAAGTTCATCTTCTTGCTTTTGAAGACAAAATATCCTCCTGTGGCAAACAATGCAACCCAAAGCCATGGACTGCCTCCAATAAATAATACACCTGTAAGTGCCAGAGTAATAAATAGTGCTGTTTTTGCTCTCGAAGCATTACCTCTAGCCGATACTGTTTCGAATAATGCCCATGCTATGGAAGCCACCAACATAAAAAGATAGAAAAAAAGTCCTGAGTTGAATGATAATCCAAAGCTGTTTACAAATAGAAGTTCAAACCATCCACCTACTTTTGTGAATCCTGGTATAACCCCCCACATTAGTATAATAATTAACCCAAACGATACTAATAGTGATTTAACTGCTCCCTTCAAATTAGCTTTTTCTGCATTCTTGAAGTAATATACAAGTACAATTGCAGGTATACACAAGAGGTTAAGAAGGTGAACCCCTATTGAGAGACCCATTACATAAGCAATAATTACCAACCACTTATCGGAGTGAGCCTTGTGTGCATTATCTTCCCACTTTAGTATCAGCCAAAAAACCAATGCAGTGAGCATCGATGAGAAAGCATAAACCTCACCCTCAACGGCAGAGAACCAAAAGGTATCGGAAAACGTATAAACCAAAGCACCAACAGCACCACTTGCAATTATAACAATAGTTTTTGCCAAAGATGGTGTTCCCTTTTCTTCTTTAACAATAAGTTTGCTAGTAAGATGTGTGATTGTCCAGAACAGAAACAGAATGGTGAATGCACTCATAAGTGCAGACATAATGTTTACCATCATTGCTACCTGAGAAGTGTCTTTAGCAAATTGAGTAAAGAAATTGCCAACCAACATAAAAAAAGGCGCACCTGGTGGATGACCTACTTCGAGTTTGTATGCTGAGGTTATAAATTCACCACAGTCCCAAAAACTAGCTGTAGGCTCAATGGTTAGTAGATAAACGATTGCCGAAATTGCAAATACAATCCAGCCAGAGATGTTATTGATTAGCTTCTGTTTAGTCTTCATTTTCAATAGTTTTGATTCGTGGCATATACCTGAATCATACCGATTTAGTCTTAAATATGCGGCAAAGATAAAGAAAACCGTTGAAATTCCATCAAATAAGCGTCAAATTTCAAGTTTGCTAAAATTATACATTAAACTGAACGCGTTCAAACAATGTAAATTGAATAGTGTTATACATACTCTATGTTGTATGTATCTTCCTGATTTTATTCTTACTTCGTCCTTACCATCTCCTTATTAACTCTGAATAAATATTAGGAGGGTTAGGAGTTGGTTAGGAGTTGGTCAGAAGTTAACTCTAGTTTGATCCGAGCAAAGTGTGCAGCACTCAAAATATGAAATCAAATAATCTTGAAAGAATAATCTTATCTTGTAATATAATTAAATGTAATTATCATGAAATCAACATAATATGTTTTATAACATAAAAACGTGTAACCTTCAGGTAATCTGATTGATACGATTAAACTTCTTTTTTTATTAATAAACTTCAACATAAAAATGATGTAGATAATTTGGAGTTCAAATAATAAAAAGTTTACTTTGAAAGTGATTAAGGAAAAAAATCTGTAATTTTTAGAAAGTCAATAAGTACAATTAATCAAGTCGATGCAGGTAACATTGGTAATTTTAAAGCCTTCTGCCATACAGCGTGGAATTATGGGTGAAGTAATTTCCCGGTTTGAAAAAAAAGGGCTTCAGATAGTTGGGATGAAAATGTTGAACCTTACAGATAGTCAACTTGAATTACATTACTCACATTTAGTTGACAAGCCATTTTTTGGTCGCATTAAAGATTCAATGCAGGCTAGTCCTGTAGTAGCTATGGCAATTAAAGGGGTTGATGCAGTAAATGTTACACGAAAAATCACAGGCGTTACAAACGGTAGAGAAGCCGTGCCAGGCACCATAAGAGGTGATTTTAGTGTAAGTGTTCAGGAAAACATCGTACACACCTCAGATTCGGCTGAGACTGCCGAAATTGAATTGAACAGATTCTTTAATACAGACGAAATCTTTAATTATTCGCAATTTAACATTAAAAGCATATATGCCGGCGATGAGTATTAATTGCAACAATGAATTAGACATTAATGAAATTTGATATAAATCAGAAAGTATCAATGGAGATAAGTAATTTAATTGCAAGAGCAAGAGTTTTAATACCAGTGGCAGCGATGTTCGTTTCTTTAAACTCTTTTTCTCAACAAGTTCAAGGGACTCCAGAAAATAACAGATCTGAAGTTATTTACAAACAAGTACATAGTTCGCTTTTAAATGAACAATCCGGCCTTTTTGCCGATGGTTTGAAGCTGAAGCTCGACCTATCTGTTTTGGATGAGGCAGAAGCAGAGAGAGAGTACTTTGACCCTAACGATATTCCAGCCGATGATATATACGGTGGAATGTGGGAGAACAGATACGTAAATATGTATGGGAGCCTTAAAAATGCTCCGGATTCATTTATAGTAGATCTTGATAACTTTACAATGCCTGTTGACGGTAGGATGACATCTAACTTTGGAAGAAGGGGAAGTCGTCGTTACCACTATGGAATTGATATTAAAGCCCAGACTGGCGACACCATTTATGCAGCATTTGATGGAAAGATAAGAGTGAAGCGCTATGAAGGTAACGGGTATGGATATTATTTGGTTATAAGACATTTGAATGGGTTGGAAACAGTTTATGGTCACCTGTCTAAATTTTTGGTAGAAGAGAATGATTTTGTGAATTCGGGACAACCAATTGGACTTGCAGGAAATACAGGTCGCTCATTTGGATCTCACCTACATTTTGAAACTCGATTCTTAGGTAAGCCTATAAACCCTAACTTTATCATAGATTTTCCGAGTAAAACGGTCCATCAAGAAGAGTATTTAGTAACCAACTCGAGTTATCGCAAGACAAATAATAGTAGTAGGGCAGTAGTAGCATCAAAATCTCCAGATAAGTCAAGTACTACGGCAAAAGCAACCAGTGCCGAATCTTCAAATAAGTTTGTTTCGGGTGACGTACAGTATCATAGAATACAAAAGGGAGATACGCTGGGTGCAATTTCTAGGAAGTATGGCACAAGTGTAAACAATATATGTAATTTAAACAATATAAATTCAAGAACAGTTTTGCGAGTAGGTAAAAGCATACGTGTCTCTTAGAATATTGAAATTAATACAACAACTTAAAAAGGGTATAAGATAACAAACTTGTACCTTTTTTTGTATATCTTTGTTAAATTGTTTTACGTTAAAAAAAGGATATTATTACCAAATGAATATTACCGATAAACAGTTTGCAGAAGTAACGGCAATTTGCAGAAAAGTATTTGCAGATAAGCTACAAGACTATGGTGCATCGTGGCGTATACTGCGTCCCACATCAGTTACAGACCAGATCTTTATTAAGGCTAAACGTATTCGTACATTAGAAACAAAAAAGGAAAGAATGGTTGATGAAGGCATATTTGCTGAATTTATTGGTATTGTGAATTATGGATTAATAGGGCTCATTCAACTAGAATTGGGTTATGCCGACTTGGTAGATGTTGATACAGAGAAAGCTATGGAGATGTACGACAGGCTTTTAGATTCAACAATAAAACTCATGAAAGCCAAGAATCACGACTACGATGAGGCATGGAGAAGCATGAGGGTTAGTTCATATACCGATTTGATACTTACAAAAGTCTATCGCACAAAAGAGATAGAAGGAAATGATGGAGTAACCATTGCCTCAGAGGGTATAGATGCTAATTATATGGATATGATAAATTATGCACTCTTTGGATTAATTAAATTGCATTTCTAAAGAGAAAATTAAATGAAAAAAAAACTTGATATAGATAAATTTGTGATAGAGCTCTCACGGATTATTGTGGGAGTAACTTTTATATTCTCAGGTTTTGTAAAAGCTGTTGATCCGTTGGGCTTTACCTATAAGATACAAGATTATTTAGTGAATCTAAATCTTGTCGACATGTATCAATTTGCACTTCCCATATCGGTTTTTATGGTTGTAGTAGAATTCGCTTTAGGTGCATTACTACTACTTGGTGTATACAGAAAGCCAGTTACCATAATAATAGCACTATTCATGGTTTTCTTTACTCCATTTACATTTTGGACTGCACTTACAAATCCTGTAGAGGATTGCGGTTGCTTTGGAGATGCATTGATTATAAGTAATTGGCAAACATTTTACAAGAATCTGATTCTTTCTGCTGGTGCTATAATATTAGTAACTAAATGGAGACTCATAAAGCCGTTATTTTCTAAACGAATGGCACCCTTTGCAACCCTTTTTGTTGTAATATTTGGATTGTTATTTTCACTACACAATGTTTACAATTTGCCTGTACTAGATTTTAGACCATACAAGAAAGGGGCAAATATTCCCCAGCAAATGTATATTGATCCGGAAAAAGCTGACGTAATAGAAACTGTTTTTATTTACAGTAAAAATGGTGTTAAAGAGGAGTTTACTGAAGAAAACTATCCATGGAACGATTCTACTTGGACTTTTATTGATATGGAGAGCAGGGTAGTAAAAGAGGGTGAGAAGCCCACAATTGAAGATTTTGCTTTGGAATCACTCTATTTTGATGAAATGGATGGCTCATGGAAAATTGGAGGTGATATAACAGATTTAGTGCTTTCGGATACAACCTATACTTTTTTGATGATTTCTTATTCTCTAGAAGATATGAGTGAGAGGTATCTAGATAAATTTAAAGTAGTGAGTAGGTTTGCCGCAAATCATGGCTTTCCTTTCTACTTGCTTACTGCTTCCTCAGCAGATGTGGTTGGAGATTGGGAAGAGGCTCATGAAACTGGGGTGCAGTTTTGTCATGCAGACGAGAGAGCATTAAAAACAATGACCAGGGCTAACCCTGGACTAATTTTAATTAAGGAGGGAGTTGTAATCAATAAATGGAGTGATAGCAGGGTGCCTGAACCTACTTCTGAAATTTTTCAAATAAAGAACCCTCAAAGAGATAATGTGATTAAACTATTGCTTATTACACTTCTCTTTTTTGTACCTTTGTTATTTCTTAAAAAGATTGATAGGTGAATTTTGAATTAATAAATTATATAATATGAGAAAGAATATTGTAGCGGGTAACTGGAAAATGAATAAAAACCTGCAGGAAGGTGTTGAACTTGCAAAAGAATTGAACGAAGCTCTAAAAAGCAAAACAATTAATTGTGATGTTGTAATTGGAACTCCTTTTATTCATCTTGCAACTGTTGCAAATAGCGTAGATGGTGATAGAATTGGTGTTGCAGCGCAAAATTGCTCTGATAAAGTTTCGGGCGCATACACAGGAGAAGTCTCTGCTGAGATGGTAGCTTCAACAGGAGCTAAATATGTAATATTAGGTCATAGCGAACGCAGAGCATACTACCACGAGACTGCTGAGATTTTGAAAGAAAAAGTTGGATTAGCACTTGCAAATGGACTAACTCCAATATTCTGTATTGGTGAAGTATTGGAAGAAAGAGAATCGGAAAAACATTTCGATGTAGTGAAATCACAAATTGTAGATTCTTTATTTGACCTTTCAGCAGAAGATTTTGGTAAGATTGTACTTGCATACGAACCAGTATGGGCTATAGGTACAGGAAAAACTGCTTCCTCTGCACAGGCACAAGAAATGCACGCTTTTATTCGTAAAACACTTGTCGAAAAATATGGTAATGAAGTAGCTGATAATACTTCTATTCTATATGGTGGTAGTGCAAATGCTGATAATGCAAAAGAGCTGTTTTCAAATCCTGATGTTGATGGAGGATTAATAGGAGGAGCTTCGCTAAGCGTAGATAAATTTATGCCAGTTATTGAGGCATTCTAATTTTTGTATCATTTTACCACAGATCTGTAGTGTCTGTGGTAAAATTTATTATTCTCACGAAGTAATTTATTGTATGAATAATTTTCACAGCAAAATATTATATTTAATTCTATTCTTAACACTCACATGCGGAGTAGATGCCCAGACTTCAAGCCAGAAGAATGAGATTTTGAAAGAACTCAATTCAAAAAGTCCGGGAAAAGGAAATGTAACTGTTTATGAAGACGAGAGCATCAAGCAGATAGTTGGTCGTCCTATGGGACCTCCAAGGACAATTTATACCGAAGCAGATGGATCCGTTCAATATTATAAGATGAGAGGTTATAAAATACAAGCATTCTCGGGTAACAACCAAAGGACATCGAGAGAAGAAGCCAACAGTAAACAGGCTCTTATTGCAAATCGATATCCTGAACATGAGACTGTTGTACTATTTGAAACCCCGTTTTGGCGCTTGAGGGTTGGAAATTTCAAGACCAGAACAGAAGCAGAGGAAGCTATGCAGGAATTAAGAGGTAGCTTTCCATCTTTTGGAAAGGAGATGTATATTGTTGTAGATGAAGTAAAAATTCCAATAAATTAAACATACTGTTTTTAAAGATGTCATCTGAAGAATTAGAAAAAAACAGATCTCTTATATCAGATCATATGAGAGATGTACTCTTCTTGCTTGGAGAGGATAATCAACGCGAAGGATTGATTAAAACTCCCGATCGTGTTTCAAAAGCTATGCAGTTCCTCACCAAAGGTTATCGTCAGGACCCTGCAGAGATACTTCGTTCAGCCCAGTTTAAGGAGAACTACCGCCAAATGGTTATTGTAAAAGATATTGATCTTTTCTCGATGTGTGAGCATCACTTATTACCATTTTTTGGAAAAGCCCATGTTGCATATATTCCTGATGGTTATGTAACAGGATTGAGTAAAATTGCCCGTGTGGTAGATGTTTTTGCAAGGAGATTGCAAGTACAGGAGCGACTTACTACACAAATTAAAGATTGTATTCAGAATACTCTAAATCCTATGGGTGTAATGGTGGTTATTGAAGCCCAACATATGTGTATGCAGATGCGAGGTGTTGGAAAACAGAACTCAATTACAACAACATCTGACTTTACTGGTATTTTTAGAGAGCAGAAAACTCGAGAAGAGTTTATTAATCTGATTAAGAAATAAAAAAAGAGAGCTAACTCTTTTTAGAGGCTCTCTTACGATCATTCTCATCAAGAAGAATTTTTCTGATTCGCATATGTTTTGGTGTTACTTCAATATATTCATCATTCTTTATATATTCTAATGCTTCTTCGAGACTAAATATAATTGGAGGAGCAAGCTGTGCTTTATCGTCGGAACCCGAAGCGCGAACGTTGGTCAGCTTTTTTGGCTTAGTAACATTTACTACCAAATCACCTTCTTTATTACTTTCACCCACTACCTGCCCCTGATAAACATCTGTTTGAGGGTGTATGAAAAAATGTCCTCTGTCTTGTAGTTTATCTAATGAATAGGCATATGCATTTCCAGATTCACCAGCAATGATTGAGCCATTTTGACGCTTCTCAATATCACCTTTCCAAGCTTGAAATTCAAGAAATCTGTGCGCCATAATTGCTTCTCCGGCAGAAAGTGTTAAAACAATATTATTTAAGCCTATAATTCCACGCGATGGAATGATAAACTCCATATGCATTCTGTCGCCCTTGCTTTCCATAGAAATCATTTCGCCTTTACGACGGGTAACTATATCTATAATTTTGCTTGAAGACTCTTCGGGTAAATTTACTGTAAGCTGTTCAACCGGCTCATGTTTTTCTCCATCTACATCTTTTATAATTACTTGTGGTTGACCTACCTGAAGTTCATAACCCTCACGACGCATTGTTTCTATTAGAACAGAAATATGTAGGACTCCTCGACCATACACTATCCATGAATCGGAATTTTCTGTCTCCTCTACACGAAGTGCAAGGTTTTTATCGAGTTCGCGCATCAAGCGTTCGTAAATATGTCGTGATGTGACAAACTTTCCGTCTTGACCAAAAAATGGCGAATTGTTGATAGTAAACAACATCGACATAGTTGGTTCATCTATTGCAATAGGATCTAGTGGCTCGGGATTCTCTAAGTCGGTAATAGTATCACCAATATCGAAACCTTCGATTCCAACCAAAGCACATATATCTCCTGAAATAACCTCTTCAGTTTTTACACGTCCTAATCCTTCAAAAACATTCAGATCTTTGATGCGTATTTTCTTTATTGAGCCATCTCTTTTACAAAGAGAATAGTCTTTACCATTTTGTATAGTTCCCCTGTGAATACGACCCACAGCAATACGTCCTACATAGTTTGAGTAGTCGAGAGATGTAATCAGCATTTGTGGAGTTCCTTCAAGAATCTTTGGCGCAGGGATATATTTTATAATTGCGTCGAGAAGTGGAATAATGTTATCTGATTGTTTTTCCCAATCGTTAGACATCCAGCCTTGCTTTGCTGATCCGTAGATGGTTGGGAAGTTAAGTTGATCTTCTGTTGCATCCAGACTAAACATAAGGTCAAATACTTCTTCCTGAACCTCCTCAGGTCGGCAGTTTGGCTTATCAACCTTGTTAATTACTAAGATAGGTTTTAGGCCAATTTCTAGGGCTTTTTGTAGTACAAACCTAGTTTGAGGCATTGGACCTTCAAAAGCATCTACTACCACAAGACAACCATCGGCCATATTAAGCACACGCTCCACTTCACCGCCAAAATCGGCGTGACCGGGGGTGTCAATAATATTTATTTTTGTATCTCCATATTTAATTGAGACATTTTTAGATAAGATAGTAATACCTCGCTCGCGCTCCAGGTCATTATTATCTAGTATTAGTTCACCCGATTGCTGGTTATCCCTAAAAAGGTGACCGGCTAGTAAAATTTTATCTACAAGGGTGGTTTTGCCATGATCAACGTGAGCAATGATGGCTATATTACGGATATTCTGCATGAAAACAATCTTTATTAGGCTGCAAAGATACATTATTCCAATAAGAATATTGTATGTCTAAGTAATTATCTAAAATATTTTTATAAAAATAATTCATCAATCATCTTTTTAAATACAGAAATATATAGAAGAGAGTATAGCATGGAAATAGATAAAATATATCCTTGATTATTTTTTAATAGGTAAAAACTATTGTATCTTTGTGGTGTAATAATAACAATTAAAAAGATAAATATATGAAACCAATTATTAATTCGAGAATTCCAGAGTTTAGTGTACAAGCATTCCATAACGGAGAGTTTAAAACAGTAACCGACCAAGATGTTTTAGGTAAATGGTCGATATTTTTCTTTTATCCTGCCGATTTTACTTTTGTATGTCCAACGGAACTTGTGGACATAGCAGAGAAATATGAATACCTCAAATCAATAGGCGTTGAAGTTTATTCGGTGAGCACCGATACCCATTTTACTCACAAAGCATGGCATGATACATCTGAAAGTATAAAGAAAGTACAATACCCAATGCTTGCAGATCATACAGGAGCTTTAAGCCGCGCATTTGGAGTACTTAATGAAGATGATTACACAGCATACAGAGGTACTTTTGTTGCTAACCCCGAAGGTGTTGTAAAAGTACTTGAAGTAACAGATGGGCCTATTGGACGTAACGCAAATGAGTTAGTTAGAAAAATTGAAGCAGCTCAATTTGTAGCAGAAAACAACGATGAGGTTTGCCCAGCTAATTGGGAGAAAGGAAAAGAAACCCTTAAGCCTAGCATCGACCTTGTAGGAATAATTTAATTTTTATCCTTCATATAGCCCTCTGCTCAAGCTAATTGGTTAGCCGATAAATTTGTTCAGAGGGTTTTTTATATTAATTTTAAATGTTCCATAATTAAGTAACACAATATTTTAAAACTACAATCAAATGCTTGATAAATCATTAAAAGATCAGGTAACTGCAATCTTTGCTGGTCTTGAATCAGAATATATTTTCGATATACATTCTTCTAAAGAACACGAAAGCTACAGAGAATTAGTGGAGATGTTAGAGGATGTTGTTTCTTGTTCATCTAAACTCTCAATTAGCTTTAATGAGGGAGATGCAATTGCTTTCTCAATAATAAAAGATGGTATACCCACAGGAATAACTTTCCGTGGTATACCCAACGGTCACGAGTTCACCTCGCTACTATTAGCAGTGTTAAATAGCGATGGTAAAGGAAAAAACCAACCGGATGATTATATAAAAAATAGAGTTAAGTCGCTAAAAGGTGATATTAAATTAACTACCTACGTATCACTTACATGTACTAACTGTCCTGAAGTTGTACAGTCGCTCAATCTCATGTCAATTCTGAATCCCAATGTTTCACACGAGATGGTTGATGGATCAATATATCAGGATGAGGCTAAATCGCATAAAATACAGGCTGTGCCAGCAGTTTATGCCGATGGAGAATTAGTACACGTGGGTAGGGGAGAACTTGGTGCACTATTATCTAAGCTTGAAGAGAAATATGGAACAGAAGGTTCTATTCAAGACAACGAACCTAAGTCTTATGATATGATAGTAATAGGTGGAGGTCCCGCAGGTGCATCAGCAGCCATATATTCGGCCCGTAAAGGCATGAGTGTAGCAGTTATTGCTGAAAATGTGGGTGGGCAGGTAAAAGAAACACAAGGTATTGAAAACTTAATCTCGGTACCTGTAACTACTGGTGAAGAATTGACAAGGGATCTTAGAAAACATATGGAGGAATACCCTATATCAATTCTTGAACATAGGATAGTTGAAAAAGTTGAACAAGATGGCATAGACAAAATTGTTTATGTTAAAGGGGGTGAGAAATTTATCACACGTTCTTTAGTAATTGCCACTGGAGCTAATTGGAAAAAACTAAATGTTCCGGGTGAATCTGAGCATATTGGAAAGGGTGTTGCATTCTGTGTCCATTGTGACGGTCCATTTTATAAAGATAAGCATGTAGCCGTAATTGGTGGTGGTAATTCTGGGATTGAAGCAGCAATAGATCTTGCTGGAATTTGTTCAAAAGTGACCGTTGTTGAGTTTCTTGATGAGTTAAAAGCCGATAAAGTATTACAAGATAAGATTGCTACTCTATCAAATGTAGAGGTCGTACTAGGTTCACAAACTACTGATGTAATTGGTAATGGTGACAAAGTAACAGCTTTGAAAGTGAAAGATAGAAAAACTGAAGAGGTGAAGGAAATTGATGTAAACGGTGTTTTTATACAAATTGGACTTGCCCCAAACAGCAACTTATTTAAAGATCTGGTAAACGTAACCAAATATGGTGAAATTGAGATAGATAGTTATGCCAGGACTAACGTACCCGGTATATATGCTGCAGGAGATGTTACAACAGTGCCTTTTAAGCAAATAGTTGTTTCAATGGGAGAAGGAGCTAAGGCAGCACTTTCTGCATTTGACGATAAGATAAGAGGAGTTATTTAAAAAGAGACGAAAAGAGCATGAAGGGGTATGGTAGAAGTCGAAATTTATGTATATTTGTAGTTCAAATACAATTATAATTAACTAAGTTAAGAGAAACTAACTACATGAGTTTACGTAAATTTCAACCCCTAATAGTTGCGATCTTCCTTGTATGCCTGGCATCAATAAATATAATATCAGCGTCGGCGCAGAATCCATCCATCTCATCAAGTGATAGAATCTACGAAGATCCGGATATCATGCCAATTTTTGTAGGTGGAACTGGAGAGATGCATCGCTTTATAGCAAATACATTGAGCTACCCAGCCGATGCAGTGGAGAGTAATGCACAGGGTTTAGTTGTTTACACATTTGTTGTAGAGAAGGACGGTTCACTTTCGAATTTTAATATAATTCACAAAGCCGACCCATTGTTAAATGAGGAGGCTTTGCGCATTTTGATGAATATGCCAGCATGGCGACCTGCACGTCACAAGGGAGAGGTTGTAAGATCTGAGACATACGTGCCAATGTATTTCAAACTAAACAAAAATGCTCAAAAGCAGTTTACCACTAATACATCTAGTTCTGCTACAGCTCGGGCATATGCTAAGACAGATGTCTCAATATTAGAGAATAATGAAATTTTTACCATTGTTGATAAGATGCCTGAATATGAATATGGAGAGAGTGGATTAAGTAAATTCATAGCTCATAATATTCGCTATCCTCGTGAGGCGCTTCAACAAGGAATCGAAGGAAGAATACTATGCTCATTTATTGTAGGCAATGATGGCTCAATATCAAACATCGAAGTGGTAAATGGTCTTTCTCAGGACCTCGATGATGAGGCTATAAGAGTATTAGGCCTAATGCCAAAATGGATACCAGGAGAGAATAATGGTGAAAAGGTGAATGTGAAATGTCTTCTTCCCATTGATTTTACAATAGATGAAGATCCGATCCCACCGTTGACAAGTGTAGATTAATAACTAACTTGCTTGTGTTATTTTAGAGTGAGTTGAAAGTGACGTATTCCTTTATCTGTATTGATGTAAAGATTGAAAGGCATCTCAGTAGTATTATTTGTATTACGTAAGCTGCTTATCAAGAAAGAAGCATACATGATTTGAGGATAGCCTTTTGGATCGTTATTACTTGAGTGTGCAAAATAAAGATCGGTGGATTGGGATTCCATATCTCGTAAAACTCCTATACTGTGCTGTATTGAGTGATACTCAATTTCAAGTATCATATTAAGATATTCGCCACCCACCCAAATGCTTTGAATCTTAACTGGGTCGTTTACGTATAGATTTGGATATCCCTCATTTTGAATATTACCAGTATATATAGCTGATACACTATTGATATTTACAATATTATCATTTGTGGGAATCCAGTTTAATATTACCCTGTCCCCAGTGTCACCATTGAAGTTTACACTACCAGCAGGTGTTAAAATTGTGCCGTTGTCTAGTTTAAAAATATAGTTAGTACCCTGCTTAATGACTGTTGCAAACTCCACAAGGTAATCTTCTAATCGTTCAAGCTCATTATTGCAACCGGCAAAAGTGAAGAAATATAGGATTATTACAATACTGCTTACATATTGAAATGTTTTAACACTTAAATTCCTCATCGCTTTATTTTAGTTTTGCAGCCTTTTAACCGTTTGTGTGTTCTACTTTACGTTTATGTAATTTTTAACCGTGTTTCCGTACATTTCTATAATTTTAGTCCGCAAAAAATCAACATCTTTATTTGGAATATTAATTTTTGCGATTTGACTATTTAGATACGATTCAAATTTTAATTTATCCTCATCATTATACTCAGAAGTGAAGCTCTTTGACCCAGTCATTATATCATATGCTAAATAATTAATTGGGTAAAATGTGTAGTTGAGATATATCTCTTCATCAATAATATCTGCTATATATTGAAGCATCTCACCTCTCCCAATTTCGGATGGTATGTCTAACAACTGTGAGTTAATGGGATTTCCTAATTTAAAGTGAACTCTTCCTTTGTATTCTACCATTCCTGTATACATATTTTCAATATCATCGGCTTGGCTTTTTTTATGGTCAGGATTATCTCGCTTTAGTTGAAATTCTTTAGCCTTTAGAAAATCACATGGATCATATTCGTAAGAAATAGCAAGTGGTGTAATGTTAAGCTGTTTCAAAGCATCTACAGGGTTTGCTCTGTTGCTTAAAGTCAACATCTTTAAAAGACTTATTTGTGTTTTATCATTTGAGTCTTTTGCTCTTCCTTCGCGTTGTGCAAGCCATATCGACTGATTTCTTACATTAATTGTATTGTTTATATAGTTTGATAGTTGTCCCGACACCTCAAGCATTTGTCTTACGGAAACACCTCTTTTAACTATGAAACTCTTATTTATACGAACCAATTTCTCTATCCATGGGTATATTAGTAGATTGTCGCCAATAGCTATCTCGGTTGTACCTGAATCATTATCAAAAAGTAGCATATTGAAGAAAGCAGCATCCAACACAATATCACGGTGGTTGGAAATAAAAAGCCTTCCTTTACTTTTATCAATATTTTCCCAATTACTACCATTCATTTCTGTTGTAGTCTTATTAATAAGACGTCTCATTATGGGATATACTGCAATGTTTTGGAAGTCATCTTTTGATTTGCATTGCATAAGAAGTGCCGAGAATTGCTCCCAAGTGTGAGGTTTAACTAACGGTTCAACAACCATTCTGAAGTTCTTGTCGGCAATAAGTTGAGCAATAGCATCGGGTACTTCACTATCGAGATAGGGTCTGATGTCGTTGAAAATGTCGTTATTAGTACTCATAAAGGTTTGGTTTTAATTTATAATATTCAGTCTCGATAATATCTGTTAACACGTCACTCATGTTTAGGCCAGCAGCGTTAACCTGTTGGGGTATAAAGCTAGTTGCTGTCATTCCGGGTGTGGTATTAACTTCTAGTAGTATAGGCTTATTATTCATTATGATATAATCTGCCCTAATAATACCTTTAGCGCCGGTAAGCTTATATATTCTTTTTGTCTCATTTTGAATCTGGGTTGCAATTTTATTATCAATACGAGCAGGAGTTATTTCTTCAACCTCTCCAAGATATTTGGCCCCAAAATCAAAAAACTCATTTTTGCTTACAACTTCTGTTATGGGTAGTACAGTGAATCCATTTTTTGTTTCGAAACAACCGCAGGTAACCTCTATTCCTTTGATAAAGCTCTCTACAATTACCTCAGAAGAATCATTAAAAGATTCATCAATAGCACTTCTTAGCATAGACATATCTTTTACTTTTGT
Organism: uncultured Proteiniphilum sp.; assembly: GCA_964605035.1. Lineage (GTDB taxonomy): Bacteria > Bacteroidota > Bacteroidia > Bacteroidales > Dysgonomonadaceae > Proteiniphilum. Next base: position 30,410 of record CAZSBA010000019.1, read on the forward strand.
AGTTGCAAAACTTGATCCCCCTACATTAGGCTTTACAAAGACTGGTAAGCCTAATATGTTAACAATTTCATTAATATCAATAATTTCACCTGCTCTGAGTAGTATGGATGGTGCAACATTTATACCAAAACTTTTCAGGAAATTATTACATGTGTATTTATTAAATGTTAGTGCTGAAGAGAGTACACCGCTGTTAGAGTAGGGAATATTAAGCATATCGAAATAACCTTGTAGAACTCCATCTTCACCGGGAGTACCATGAATTGTAATGTATGCTAAATCAAAATTGATTTTTTTACCTTCTGCAATGAAGCTAAAATCGTTTTTATCTATTGAGACTTTATCTTCGTCGTATTCTACTTCCCATGAATCCCGATTTATAACAACTTTGTATACATTATACTTTTCTTTATCAATGAAAGAGTATATTCCGTGTGCACTTTTCTCTGAAACTATTTTTTCAGGAGAATAGCCTCCCCATACAATAGCTATATTCTTTTTCATAATTAGTTTGCCAAATTAGTATGTTTACTGAAACTGATCTCTTGAGGATGTATAATTTCGCCATTTTTCTATCACTTCGCTCATATCGTCGGGAATCTCACTATCGATAAAAATTTCTTCTCCTGTGCGAGGATGTATAAACCCTAATGTTTTCGCATGAAGTGCTTGACGAGGGCATATGTTGAAGCAGTTATTTACAAACTGTTTGTATTTTGTATAACGGGTTCCACGCAGAATTTCATTTCCTCCATACCTTTCGTCATTAAAAAGAGTGTGTCCAATATGTTTCATGTGCACTCTTATTTGGTGAGTACGGCCGGTATCTAGTTTGCACTCTACTAAAGTTACATAACCAAAACGCTCTAGTACTCTATAATGTGTAACAGCTGTTTTGCCCTGATCACTTTCAGGGAATACTTTCATAAGCATTCGATCTCTTGGGTCGCGTCCTATGTTTCCCTCAATAGTTCCACTTTCACTCTCTGGGTTTCCCCAGACCAATGCGTTATATAATCTTTTTGTTTCTTTTCTGAAAAATTGTCCCGAGAGGTTAGTTTTTGCCTCAGGAGTTTTTGCTACCAAAAGTAGTCCCGAAGTGTCTTTATCAATTCTGTGAACAAGTCCCAGTCTTGGGTCTTCAAGATCTTTTATATTGTCGAAGTTAAGATGATATGCAACTGCATTTACCAAAGTTCCGGTGTAGTTTCCGTGACCGGGATGAACAACCATTCCGGGTGGTTTATTTATTACCATTAAATCATCATCTTCGTATACTATATTCAGAGGAATATTTTCTGGAGTAATTTCTAATTCGCGTCTTGGCCATTTTAGAACAAGAGTAACTACATCTAAAGGCTTTACTTTATAATTTGATTTTACAGGATTCCCGTTTACGAGTATGGAATTAGCTTCTGCGGCCTGTTGTAATCTATTACGAGAGGTGCCTACTATACGCGTGGATAAGAATTTATCAACTCGCAAAGGGCTCTGTCCTTTGTCGGACACATATCTGTAGTGCTCATACATCAGCTCAGAATTATCTGACCCATCGCTGATTTCTATATCATCTTCAGGCAGAAAATTAATATTATTATCTTCTTCAATCACAAAAAGATTATTTAGAAAAATGAATCGTCAAATTGTCCGCTTTCACTAGATTGATTTGTATTCTGATCTTCAAACTGACCAGGAGTTAAAATTATCTCATTATCAACTCCAATGGAGTCTGAGAGATGACTACTGCTTACCACCAAATTTAGAGGTGATCCTGCAGGTATTTTTTCATCAGGAGCGAGTCGTCTGCCGTGATATTCAACGGCCATAACTAAACCAGAATATTCAGAAGGTACTTCCTCAATTGAAATCTGAGTGAATCCAAGCGAATTTAGTAGTGCTAGAGCTTGTCTTGTTGAGTAGTCTTCAAGTCCTGGAACAACTATCTGCTGTGGAGTTTTTGAGTATACAGTAACATATATTGAGCGACCCTCTTTAACTTTGTTATTGGCTTTTGGAGATTGATCTAGGATGGCTCCTGGCACACCGTCACGACTGTAAATTGAGTCTACTATCTCTATGTGTAGACCTTTAGCATTTAAAATTGTGTTTGCTTCATTTATTTGTAATCCCATTAATTTCGGAACAACAATATTCTGACCGTGTCGGGTATATAAATGAAGAAAAACTAGCGTGAGTATAACAAGTAATCCTCCAGTGATAATAATCATTGCAAGATTTTTTAATATGTTATTACCAAAAAATGGTTTTTTAGCTTGTTTTTTGCTCATAACGTATGCGTTAATAGTTACTTGAAGTTATATATTACTACAAAAGTAGTAAAAAAATGGTAGTAGTGGAAGTGTGAATAAAAAAACAGGAACGCGGTATACCGAATCCCTGTTTTTTTTAATCGCGACTTATTCTTGTGACGCGTAATATTCTTTTAGTAGTTTTACTGTGTCACAAATAATTAATATTCGTCAGATACAGTTAATCTTGCTCTGCCTTTTGCACGACGAGTAGCAAGTACTTTTCTACCGTTCTTTGTTGCCATTCTTGAACGGAAAC
>CAZSBA010000020.1:0-32115 GCA_964605035.1 uncultured Proteiniphilum sp.
AAACTTAGGGTCGTAATTTAACTTGGAGTAAAGAAGTTCATAATCCTTTTCAATTCTATCGTAAGCCTTCATAGAATACAACGATCTCAATTTTTTCCAATCCATATTAGACTTATGATATTTATACTGGAGATTTCCCACAATGTATGCTGAAATAAATAGAACGAAAATTAATAAGCATGAAGCAATGTATGATTTCTTGTTCCTCTTTTCTGCTACTCCACAAAAAATCGTGACATTTTTATTAGATAAAGAGATTACCCCCAATAAAATCCAGACTATAAGGAATTCCCACAAATAGAAAGGGTATGATGCAAAAGCAAAAATAGATAAAGCTAAAAAGCTTCCAACAATTCCAGTTTGCTTATTTATAATCCCTCTTCGTATTATGCTAATTGTTAGCAATATAAACAGAACTCCACCTATTACTCCTTGCTCTAAAAAAATACGTAAGTATTCATTAAAAGCATATTCGGGGCTTCCAGACACTAGTTTCTCTATGTCAGATGCATTCCCACTTTTGAAATATGCCATTTGAGATTTTGAGTATGCAGCAGGAAAGCCTCCCAAGCCAACTCCAGTGATTGGAGCATCCTTTATAGCCAGCGCTGATATTTTCCACATAAATAATCGTCCATTTGCTGAGTCCTTTTTCAAATAATAGACACTTGAAAGTGATACAATAATCATAAGGGAGGTAATTATAGTATATAGTCTAAATTGCATTTTATGTTTCCTATGAATAATCTTAAGTTTTACAACTATTCTAGTCTCAAGAATAATAACTAAAGCTGATCCAATAGCTGCAGCAATCCACGCTGAACGGCTCATTGTAGCGGGAAAAACCAACATACATACAATCCCTACAAAAATAAATATATAGCTTAGTATTCTATTACTATTCCTATAATGCAACCAGTAATGTAATACTATTGGAAATATTAATGTAATAAACCCTCCATATGGGCCGGAATTAAAAAATGACCCTGTAGTTTTAAATAGAGCATGCTTTTGAGGAAAATAATTATATAGCTGACCTAAACCCCATATAGCTTGTACTAAACAAGCTAGCATTATTATAAAGGATGTGCATTTAGCTAAAACTGGGAAAACAGTAAAACTAATTCTTAAAATGCACCAAAAGATTCCCAATTGAATTACACTTAACAAATAAGTAGGTGCAATATTCGTATCATAGTTGTATAATAATAGAATCACAACTATAAACAGCAGCATTAAAATGTCAGGAAGTATATTTTTTATTCGTATCAAAATATTGCAGTTAATTATTTTAGAAAATTAATTAATCTTTTTTTACCACCATACTTGAATGTAATTTGCAAGTAAATATTCTATTTCCGTTCCTTTATGTGGTGCATCGCAAAAGTAATAGGAAGTTTGAAGGGGTACTATTAAATGTCCAAGAATAATCAGTAGCTGTTTTTACGCCAATAGATAGCCACTTTTGACTACAAAAAAACAATTCGTGATCTAAGCCCTTAATTATATTATAATTATCATTTCTTGGGCATATACCTAATGCATCCAATATTTATGTTTTTGCCAAAATTAAAATCGATATAAAGAGTACTAGTATTCTCTTTTCGTATAGGAAAGTAAGCATAACTTAATATGTTATCATCAAATAATCTGTTCGTTTCAGCTATATTCATTTTTTAACTTGACATTATCGTTCGAATTTGAATTCTAGGTAGTATTCCTTCTTTATCTTTAGTAAAAAGTATAATTCAAATGGGGATGCATAATTTTCTGATAAAGTATAACGCAAGTAGCGAGTATTATGTGACTCATCTAGCCTCCACATAGTAAGGGTATAAGTTAAGATTATTCACTGTAAAAATATTTCGTTTATTATCAAACTTATTATTGTCCGCTATTTCAAAAGATTAATTAATATTTTGCTTTCTTCATATATCCAAGTCAGGACATTCTATATATTTACTATTAATATCTACATTTTCCGTTTTTATTGTTTGTGGTGAAAAACCTCGAGTATTACCTAATGAATCAATAATACAAGCATCTTTAATTGGTGCTTTTTATCCTATTTGATAAAATGCAGATATATATTCAATATATTTAAAGATATATTATAGATCTATGCATATTTGATCCCAACGCACTGGCTCCTTACATTAAAGTTTGAAATATCTATTACTGATGTCTTACTTCTTTATAAAAAACCAAAATAGGATTCATATCCTCTTCCAGTATATTTTTCATATCTTTTTGCGCTAAATGATCATAATCAATAAGTAAATCAAAATCATCGAAACTATCTTGGCTTGCAATAAACATTATTTCATTATCATCGGCATCATGTGGAAAATAGTTCATGTTTTTTATTTTGTTATAAGGATCGTCACTAAACTGCATCCATTCAATATGATTATTCATTTTATCTAACTTAATGAAGTCATGTCTGTTTGATCTAAAATATATAGATTGATCTGTTTCTCTTATTGAAGATAAACCATAGCATGTTTTACTCTCATAAATCTCACTCATGAATTTTTTTTGATCCTTATATTGTAAGTCTAAAACTTTACGAGAAACTCCAAAATTATCAATATCTATTTTATATTTTATCTGCTTGGTTATACTTGACAATTTGTTACTTAGTGGCAACACGTACCATATAGCTTTACTTTTAACAATTGAGACGCCCATAGGACGTAACATAAAATCAATAGACTTATCTGAGAACATATTTTCTGTATATTCATTGTTTTTTAGATTAAAAACTTCAATAAGGTTTTCATCTTTTCTATTCAGATGATTGAAAAAATATAATAAATCGTTGTCATAGACAATCCGTTCATATATCTTACCTTTATCAATTGTATTAACTTGAGACACATAGTTTCCCATTAAATCAAAGACCAGCAGTTTAAAGTTATCCGAATATATTATTATATTTTCACTATTGTCATCTAATGCTATATCAACTATATTAGTGTACTCTGTTGGACCATTTCCTCTCTTATTAATTTTATTAAGAAACTCGCCCTCTTTATTGAAAATCAAAACCTCTATTCCCGAATTCAATACAATGAGTTTATCATCATGTTTGATTACTCTTTTGATGTGCCTTATCAATGAGGCATCCACAGTTTCCAAAGCAACAATTTTTGACAATAGTAAGTTTTCTGAGATTAAGTTACTATTAGGATTATCAGGAAACTCCAAAGTAAGAATATTACTTTCGTAACCTGTTGATGAAGTGCTGTTGCAATTTATTACCAGCAACGATAGAGTCAAAATAAAATTGAGCCTAAATGCTTTCTTTATTTTTTTTGATTTCATATATATTGATAATTTTGGTTTAAGTAGTTTATTTATGTAATTGGCATAAAACAACTACAAAAGAAGAAATTAACACCTGTCTTTTCTAAGTGTTGATTTCTCCTTTTGACGTATTTCCGTTTAATATTGACACCATTATATACAGTATCCAGTTTTTTCTAAACTAACTTGCGGACCTGGGCAATTTATTCTACCATCACGGTAGCAATCAGAATCAGTAAGTGTTATTTTATAAGCAGTTCCATTCTCACATTTCGTCTCTGTTTTTACCTCAAATATATAAACAGCTTCATATCCTTTTCCAGGTACTCCGATTCCGGGTACTTCAGTGAAGGCCAATGCTTCAATATTCACCAACGCCAAATCATTCAATAATACATCATTCTTTTTGCTTTCTTGTACTCCAACTGTTGCAGCTACGAGTAGGGCTAAGGCAAATGCCCCTGAATAGATCTTTTTCTTCATTTGTTCAAAAATTAAATAATTATACTTAGTTATTCACTCCATTATTTGAGTCTAAAATGCTAGACTCTCTTAGAATGTTTTACAAACCAAAGCTATAATGTTGATTTAGTAAAATATAAACTCTTAACAATTCTATTTCAATCCTTTTTAGAACTACTTTAATATCAACATACAATCATTTATTTTGATTACTAAAATCAATTTTGATACTATACTATATTGGTACGTATCGACAAGACTATCTTAGCCTTGAGTATAAAGTCAGAAGACAAGGATGTGTAATTTAACATTCTTTATAAACTAGAAATGTATAGACAAAACTCAACAGAAATTATTTTTCAATTAACTTATATCCTTGTCCGTACATAGTAATAATTTCAAAAAGTTCCGTTTCCTTTAATATTACTCTAATACGGTTTATGGCTTGATCTAATCTACTATCAGTATTAGGAATCGCATCACCCCATATCGCATTGTTTATATCAATACGATTTACGACAGTATCTATTTCATTAAGTAAAAAAGAAAAAACTTCAATATCCTTCTCTCTAAATGTGAACTTTATGTTATTTACAAACAAGTTTTGTGCCTCGATTCTAATATTGTTTTCTCCAACTTGATAAAAGATTGTGGATTTGGGATATAGTACACCTTTTATTTGAGCTAAAGTTGCTAGAAGATTTAAAGGTTTCTCTATGTAGTTTATAGCATTAATATTAATAAACGCTTCATGATAATATTTATCTTCTAATGCAGTACCTGTCATAAACATAATTGGCACAATACTATTTTCTTTTTGAATTTCTTTTGCAACATCAAACCCACTAATATCAGGAAGATCAACATCTAGTAGGATAATATCTGGCTTTTCTTTCTTGAATATGTTTACTCCTTCTTTTCCATAGATAGTCCAATAAACTATAAAATCATGTAATTCAAAAAACTTTCTTATAGGATTAGCAAAAGATGGGTCATCTTCTACCATTAAAATCTTCTTTTCCATAATGTGCATTAAATTATTATATCAAACTTACTTCCTTTGTTCAGATTACTTTCAACAGATATCATTCCACCGTGAGCCTCAATTATTGATTTTGCATAAGTCAATCCTAATCCAAATCCAAGTCTATTCTTCACTTCAGATCTTTTATCACGATAATATCTATGAAATATGAGTTTTTGACTTTTAGCTGAAACCCCAATACCATTATCTTTTACAGAAACTTTATGCTTATCTTCATGGTCATTTACGATAACATCAATAACTACTGTATCGTTTATATTATATTTTATCGCATTTTCAATTAAATTTTCAATAACATTTGAAAAATGTACAACATCAATATTTATATATTTTTTTTTGCTCAATACCTCCAGCTTAATGTTTATTAGTAGATTGTCAGTGCTCTTTTCGTCAAAGCGTTTTATTATTGATTTGCACAACAAGTTAATGTCAACGTCTTTTTTATCTAATATGATATTGCTATTGTCACTATTGCTAATTTGCTTTATAGTATTAATGTATTGAGTAAGTCTTGTCAGCTCATTATCAATATTTTCGGCATACTCTATTGCTGTATCATTATCATCATGCTCGATATAGAATGGTATCAGCTGTGCTAATACCATAGCTGCAGAAATAGGACGTTTAAACTCGTGTGTCATTGCATAAATTGAGTCTTGCCTCATACTTTCAGTTTTCCATTGCCACACAAAGCTTTTGGATATATATAGTAATCCAATTAATGCAATGAGTATAAGTAAAGCAGAAATAATTATTTGCCAAAACATCATCACTAATATAACGTCGTTAGAAATGTTTGCATAACCTATAACGGCTATAGAATTACTAATATCTAAAGTTATAGTATCTGTTTTATGATATCCATCAACTAAATTACTTACTTTATTATTGGACTCTATGATTTCTCCGCTATTTAGATCAATATAGTCGAAATATGAATCCTTCAAAGAAAATTGCTCTGATACTAATACGTTGAATATACTATCAAGCTTATTTAAATTAATCGGCAGGAAACTTTTATAAACCATTTGTATTATTTTCTCTGTAGAATGTACATCTTGTCTATCTATAGTAACATTGTAGATGGAATCTTCGGCAGTCACCTCCTTGTTTATATACCTTTGTGAATCTTTATAGCTTGATCTACTAAGAGTAATAGTTTGAAAACCTCCAGTCTCTTCCCGTCTTTCGGAGAGTTCAGCCCAAACTGCACTTTGTGCCGATTGATTTATGCAATCATTAAATTGGTTTTGGTATAAATTGTGCATACTAATCAGCCATAAAGCCTGATTAACAATAATTGCAATTAAAACAATCGCTACCAACCCTTTCACTAAACTTTGTCTTGTTTGAAAATACATTCCAAGATTTATCATAGGTAATAATACATTGTTGTTTATGAAAACAAAGATACTTAATACTACACTTGCTACCTACAAAATGTGCTATGTTATTATTATAAATCTGGAATAGAAACGCAAAAAGAGACTTTGCATTGGGACTATTCAGAACAAATTACATTAATATACAATGTTTGTTTATATGGTCTTTTGGGTGGGGGAAACCAACAAACACATTATATAAGGTGCTTATATTGACATATGAAATTATTTTTTGAGCTTAATAGCTTAATATTAATTTCATTGAAAAGTATAGTTATATTACCATAGTTCTATTTGATATAATTTACACTATAACATCAACAGGTACTTAAATCTTTACTTCAAAAAAGAATTGAGATAGAATTGTTATAGATTTAAAATTCATTTTAAAATATATTTTTCTGTTATTTGCAGATATTAAAATTGTGACAAAATGAAGAAAATAAGTTATTTATTATTTGTATTAGCACTGATTTTTTCAAATATAAAATATGTATTGACTAATAACAAACAAATTTGTGATTTGACTTTAAAAAACATAGAATGTTTGGCAACGCCAGAATACCCTACTCCTAATTGTGAGGGAGTAGGCAGTTTAGATTGTCCAAATCATTATATCAAGGTGCGCTTTAGATATTATGCAGATATATAAAATCATAATACCCTTTATTATTATTCTGGTTTTAAACTGTAACAATAACGACTCTTCTGGCTTCAGCTTTGAACATGAGAAATTATTAGTTGGGGATGAGTTGTCAATTCAAGAGTTTGCTTATATTCGATATCCTTTTAAAATAAGAAAGATGGACAGTATAATATATGTGCTAGATTTACATGGTACTGAACATTATGTCCATTCATTTAATTATCCGACTCTCAAACATATAAACTCATTTGCTCCTAAAGGTGGTGGTCCAAATGAGTTTTTAAGTGTCGAAAATATTCGCCTTAATAGTTCAAAAAAAATATTAATGCTTGATGCTAATAAAGAAATGATTAGAACAATGCATTCGAGACATGACAGTATAATTCCAGACATTAAACTTGATAAAGATCTGATCCGTTGTTTAGATTTTGCAATCATTGATGACTCTACTTATGCAATACCTGACTATACTGGGGAATATAGAGTGCATATAATAGATAATACAGGCAGGATAAATAAAAGTCTCTTTAAAATACCTACACAAAAGAGGAATAATAAAAGTGTTTCTGATATTGTCTTAGCTCAAGCATGGAGATCATTTATAGACTATAATCCAAATAATGGAATTTTAGCAATGGCCACTCAGCTAGGACAAGTGATTGAGATTTATGACTTAAAGTTAGAAAAAGAAATCAAAGTTCTTTATGGCAAATATGGAGAACCTAAGTATGCCTCAGATGGTGTTTATGCAGTACCAAATGGAATAATGGGTTACAGTGATATTCATGTAGGAGAAGAAAACATATATACTATCTTTTGGGGACATACTTTTGAAGATATACAAAAAAAACCTCACGCAATAAAGGATGGTGGAAATATATTACAAGTTTTCACTATAGATGGAAAGCCATTGAAACAGTATAAACTTGATAGAAAAATTACTGGATTTCATATAGATGAATTAAATAATAAGCTAATTGCATTGGACGTAAATAGTGAAGAGCAAATAATAGAGTATAATTTATAGAAATTAAATAGATAACAAATGAAAAGAACAGTCATCATTATTGGATACATTTTATTAGTTATTATAGCTGCAACATTATCTAGTTGTAAAGAGAAAAATCAAAAAAAAGAAATAATAAAGATTATAACAGAATGGCAAAATAAGAAAATTATATTTCCAGATAATATGATTTTTACATACTACGGGCAAGACACTATAGAATATAAGATACCGCAATCAGAATATAAAATATTATTATATGTTGACTCCATTGGATGTACAAGCTGTAAACTCCAGTTACATAAGTGGGCTGAATTTATAAAAGAAATAGACTCATTAACTCAAGGCCAAGTACCTGTATTGTTCTATTTTCATCCTAAAGAAAAGCGTGAGTTAACATATTTGTTGAAACGAGATAATATAACGATGCCAGTTTGTTTTGATATTGATTACCAATTGAACTCTATAAATAAATTTTCAACTAGAAGTGATTTTCAATGTTTTTTATTAGACAGAGATGACAAAGTTGTAGGCATTGGAAATCCTATTAGCAATCCAAAAGTAAAAGAAATGTATCTTGAGCAAATTACTTCAATTAATTATATTGATTTAAAACAGTTGCCTAATACTACTGTAAAGGTAGATAAAAAACTATTTGAACTTGGTACTCTAAAACAAGGGAAATCAGTTACCGTAACAGCTACTATTACTAATACCGGTGATTCTAACCTTATAATTCACGATATAGAAACATCTTGTGAGTGTACAACGGTAGATTATATAAAAGAAGCGGTTTCATCTTTATCTAAAATGCAAATCAACATAACTTACAAAGCGGAAGATTCAGGATATTTTAACAGATCAGTTTACATTTATGGTAATTTTGAAGATCCGCCTTTGATTATTGAATTGGAAGGAGAAGTAACATAGAACAAGGACTTAGTTGATGTTAATAAAATTTACTAGCATCTTATTTTAATCAATTAATTTGCCACTAATCAATATTGCCATTGGATTTATGTAAATATCAAGTACACACTTGTGTCACTACAACAAATGCACCCAAAAATTGTGTTATTTAAATAATACATAGCACAAACTTGTTATAATAGTATTAATTTAAAAAAAATGAAGAAATGAAAAAAATGAAAAAGAAAATTCTATTAGGTCTATTTACCTTAGCTTTGATAACAACAGCCTCTATGGGCGTTATGAAAAGCAACAATAAGAGCCTATCTCTTAGCGACTTAGCACTAGCTAATATAGAAGCATTAGCTAATGGTGAGAGTGCTTCACCCTGTGGTGGTCCTAAAACTTATGGAGAATGTGAGTCACGGAATCAAATAAACTGTAAAGACCACAACGGATGCCAATAATTTAACACTAAAAGAGTGGGGAATTATTGCTGATATTATATCTTATAATCTCCACTCTTTTTTTTAAAAAAAATAATAATGAAATATTATATATACTTAGTTTCTTTTTTTTTCTTTTTTTCTTGTAAATATAAAAAAGACGAAATCTTTCTTGAGGGGGAAAAAGAAATCATACAATTAAATTCAATAAAAAGGTTTGACAATATTAATGAAATAATTCCAGAAAACTTTATTATAAGTACTAGCTTGATAAAATTAACATCTACTCATGATGATTTTCTGTTCAAAGAAATAAATAAGATTAGATTAGTAAATAATCAGTTATTTATTTTAGATGGCAGATTAAATAAGCTGTTAGTATTTGGTATGGATGGAATTTCTAAGTCTAAAATAGGTGTAAGAGGCAACGGGCCTAATGAGTATATTGATATCGCAGATTTTGATATTGACTCTGATGGTTATGTATACACTATTGATGGGAGGTTAGACAAAATGTATATATATAATCCCGATTTCTCACTAAAAAGTGTAACACCATTGCCTTTTGAAGCAGATATATTAAGTATTACAGAGGATAATAATATAATGTTTGGGTTATCAGCTTGGAATAAAGGAAATAATAAAGGAGCTAGTATAATTATTACAGATAAAAAATTACAGACTCTTCAGGTACTGGCTAATTATGATGAGTTTGTAGATAATGCCTTTTGGGTTTCACATTATGCATTCGTTAAGACAAACAATCATATTATTTACAACAAACCTATTAGTAATAATGTAATTCTATTCTCTAAGAAAGGAAACTTGGAAAAGGTTGTAGAGTTCGATTTTGGAAGTAACAATGTGCCACTTCGATATAGAAAAGATATTGAACAAAATATACAGAAGTTCAACTCTTACAACTTACTGAAGTGGATAACTATTGTAAATGATAACTATTTGATTGGGACATTTTGGGAGAATAGACAGACAAAGTCTTTTTTTGTAAACAGAGAGACGAATGAGATGAATGTTACATCCCATACAATTGATAGAGATATAGGTAATGTCGCGGGATTTGACGGAAATTGTCTAATAAAATTTTTAATTCCCGGTATGGAAAGAGTTTATAATAACGATCTTCCTAAAGATATTATAGAACATTTAGATAATGGAGATTTTGTAGTGTTACTATATGAACTAAAGGATAATATTTGAAATAATACATTCATTTGTAAAAAAAGACTACTAGTAACAGCTGAATCGAAGAAATATAATTAATATTTACAATATTATGATATCTATTCCCAACTTTAAAGTAACTTACAAATCCTTTATCATTTCGATGATAACAAAAGGATTATTATATCTGATTCTAATCGTTTATTTATCCTCCTGCAATGTAAATAGCGATTTGGATTTGGCTTTAGATCTAGCAGGTAAGAACAGAGCAGAGATTGAGAAAGTATTAAATCACTATCGGTATGACAGCTTGAAACTTGAGGCTGCAAAGTTTTTAATAACCAATATGCCTATTTATTATTCATATATTGATGAGAGTATAGAGAACTTTAAATATAACTTTGTTAATGCTATTGAAACAGGTCATGTGGGCAAGGAAGCATTAGATAAGACTAAAAATACTGTTGGCTTTCCTATCTTAAATAATCATACAATAGCAAAGGATATCGAAGTTATAAAATCTGAATATCTCATAGAAAATATAGACCATTCTTTTATGGTTTGGCAAGAACAACCATGGGGAAAATATATATCATTTGATGATTTTTGTGAGTATATTTTACCTTATAGAATAGAAAATGAAGCAATAGAAAACTGGAAATCAAAATACTATAACAGATATCAACCAATTTTAGACTCTTTACTCACAAATGATAATATTTTAGATGCTTGTAAAATCATTTATAATCATATTATAAATGATTCTTGGTCCTTTATTCTAGAGATGCCAGAACCTCACTTGGGAGCTGAGTTTTTATTGGACAATCGTACTGGAAGTTGTCGTGACAGATGTGATTTAGCAATCTACGTGATGCGATCCTTAGGAATTCCTGTAGGCACTGATATGGTTCTTCAAAGCCCTGATCAAGCCAATCGACATTTTTGGAGTTTTGTTCTTGACAATGATGGCAATACTGTAGAATTTACGCTATGGGATGAGGCCCCAGGAGATAACTATAATGCTGCTATAGAAAAAAAGAGAGGAAAAGTATATAGGAATGACTTTAGTTATAAGAAAGAAAAGCTACGATTAATACAAAGAGTAAATAAAATTCCTGGATTACTGGCTAAGATTAATTTGAGAGACGTTTCTGATCAATACTTTAATCGAAATGAAATAATTTTCAATAATAAAGAACTAGATAATATATCAAATGAAGTTATCTATTTATGTGTTTTTGATATTAATGGATGGATCCCTATTTCTTGGGGAGAAATTTCCAAGAATAAGCTTTCACTTAAAAATATAGAGGATAATGTTCTTTATTCTTTGTGCTTTTTTGAGGATGAGATGTTAACCCCAATCTATTATCCATTTTATATAAATAAGAATAACTCTAAAGTATACTTTAATCCATCTTTAGAGAAACAATCAATCTCTATCGAACGAAAATACACTATGAAATTTATGCAAGAACATATGAAACGATTTAAGGGCGGTGTATTTGAGGCTTCCAACGATTTAGATTTTAGTACATCTGAGATTTTATATATAATAGATAGTATTACGCATCCAAAGTATTACGCAATTGACGTTAATTTAAATACTCCTTATCGTTATTATCGTTATATGTCTCCAGACAATTCATTATGTAATATGGCTGAGTTAATCTTTTTCGATAAAAATGAAAGAAAAGTTGTTGGTGAAGTTATAGGCTCTGACGGTGCAATTTTTAATGAAGAAAGATTAAACAAGTATTCGGTTTTCGATAATGATGTACTGACTTTCTTCAATGCCCCTGATATAACTGGAATGTGGGTTGGGATGGATTTTCATTATCCAAAAGAGATAAGTAAAATAATGTTTCTTCCTAGAAATGATGATAATTTTATCAGAAATGGAGAAAAGTATGAGCTATATTATGCTGAAAAATATGGTTGGAAATCATTAGGAATAAGAACTGGAACAAATTCGCAGAAATTGATTTATGAAAATGTGCCAAAAAACGCACTATTTTGGCTTAGGAATTTGACAAAAGGCAAAGAAGAGCGTCCTTTCTCTTATGAAGAGAACAATCAAAAATGGTGGTAGCAACTTCTTTATTAAATTTTATCAAAAATATGGTACTAAGAGAGGTAAAAGTAAATATTTTAAACATACGAAAGGAGGTAAATTGCAAACACATATCTATGTGAAAGTCAAAATTGAGCCAAAGGCTCTAGCTATTGAAATGATATATATAGCACAAATTTATTTTACTATTAACAATTTTCAAACAAAAAGAAAATGAAAAAGAAACTTTTATCAGGACTTTTTGCATTGGCCCTGCTAGTAGCTGCATCAGTTGGAGCACTAGAAAGCAATAAAAATGATTTATTACTAAATGAGTAAGCATTGGCTAATATAGAGGCGTTGGCAGGTGGAGAAATTGCATCAGGCTCTTCATGTTATAACAATGGAAAGTATGATATAGATAGGCCTAAGACTGTTGTTTGTGGCAGTCCTTGCAAGATGGAGCCAACATGGCTGCCACTTTTTCCGAGAACATCGTATTGTGAATAAATAAAAGCAGCTGTCAAGAAAAAACATCTTGACAGCTACTCTTAAATAAATAAGAAATCATGAAAAAGGAATCTTTAATAATATTATGTGTTTTTATTATTAGTTGTACATCTAAAAGTGAGATTTATTTTGAGCATACAAATTTATCTCTTATTAGTACTCAGCCTCTTATACCAAAAGTTATTTATAATTCTGACAGCCTCTACATAACAGAGGTAGATGTTGTAAATGACTCAATATTAGCAGTGATACATCGTCTAAGAGAAAAATCCATTATGCTGATAAATATTAATAATTCAACCGTCATGAGCCATATAGGTAATATAGGTCATGGCCCTAAAGATGTAATAGACCCATCTTTTATTACAAAATTAAATTTGAACGATGACAACTATGCGTTAATTCATGATATCAACTCTGAAAAGATATTAAAAATAGATTATGAAAATATTAGCACTGATTCTATTTTGCAATTAATTGAATATCCTCATAGTATACACCCATCAGCAGGCCTCAGTCTATCTGGAGGATATTATATTGGTCGAAAAGTTGACCCTAATGACAAAAGCATATTATATCTATATGATACTCAAAATAATGATGTATTTAAAATAGAGCAGCCCGTTCATGTAGATGGATTAATTGATGAAAATTATTATTTGGCTTCAAAAGCCTCTATTAATAGTGAAAAAAAAACTATTATCTCTGGGATGTTTTATATTGATCTAATACATATATATGATATTAAAACGAACTTAAAAAAGACTATATCTTTTTCCAGAAAGGATATAATCCCCAAAGTCAATAAAGAGAATGGTCATTTTGATTTTTCTAATGGTTATACAGGAGTAAATAGAGTTTACCCAACTGAAAACTTTTGCTTCTTTAAAAGAGATGAAGTAATACCAATTATCTCAAATGGAGAAATAATTGAAAAAAAGACAAGTTCGATTATAAAAATGGATTGGGAAGGAAATGTGATCAAAAATTACCCCATTACAGATAATCTAATAGGGGCATTTTGTGTAGATAAGTCAAGTGAACGCATTTTTGCAATCAGAACTTATATTGAGAATGACAGTGAATACTTTGAAGTTATTGCATATAATCTAAATCAATAAAATATGCAGTATCCTTTAAGTTTTTACTTATAAAAATACTCAAACAACCATCATAAACGGTAGAAAGGAGGTAAATTGCAAACACATATCTATGTGAAAGTCAAAATTGAGCCAAAGGCTCTAGCTATTGAAATGATACACATAGCACAAATTTATTTTACTATTAATAATTTTTAAACAAAAAGAAAATGAAAAAGAAAATTTTAGCTAGCTTATTTGCTTTTGTGTTGTTAGCAACCGCAGTAATTGGAATAATTGAAAGCAAAAAAAATGATGTGGTATTGAATGGTTTGGCGTTAGCTAACGTTGAGGCATTGGCTGATACAGAGTCTATTACAATTGATTGTGATGATTGGTACAGAGAGACATGTGCGGAAATAATTATAAATGGAACAAAGTTAACTCTTGAAGGAAGAAGAAAATAATAATATCATAACAAGGGGTAGTTTATGCAATAAAAACATATTTTATTAATTAGACTACCTTTTAATTAATTAACAATGAAGGTAAAATATTACACTATACTCACATTTTCTTTTTTAATTATTTCATGCTACAAACATGTTAGAAAAGAAGATAATTATCAAAAGATTTTTCATACAAATGAAATTAAGTTTTCACGCAACTTATTACGTCCTAATATGTTTTGTGTAATTGATTCAACAATTGTTGTATTTGAAAATGCCAGTAAGTTAGACACTTTATTTTATTCATTTAATATTAATACAGGAAAGGAATATTTAAAATTTGGAGTTATAGGATCTGGTCCTACTGATTATAATTTTCCTGTACAAATGAGTTATAATAATGCAAATAAAGAAATACAAATTTTTGACCAATCATATTCAAAACAATATAACTACAAGTTAGATGACATCCTCAATAATAATAATAATAGGCTAAACCGTGTAGATCAAATTAATGCTCCGATAGAAGCAAGTAGATTTATTTCTATAAATGACACATTAAGCTATTGTTTAGGTAATTTCTCAACAGGAGGAATTTTAGGTAAAGCTGTTAATGGTGAAATAACACAAACATATTTTGAATTTCCTGATATAAATAATAAAAATTTAACATCAAACCAAAAATATGGATTGTATCAGGGTAATATTATTATTAATAATGATATGAATAAAATAGTATATACCTCAGCTCGATGCGATTTAATTAAAATATTTTCAATTCAAAAAGATTTTTTGGAGGAAGTAATGACACAATATACTTACCTTCCCAAATTTAGCGATGATGGAAGCTCATATTTAACTCTATTACCAGATAATTTAAATGGTTATATTTCAGTATCTGTGACGGATAAATATATATATGCTCTTTTTAGTGGAAGAAGTGAATTGCTTTATAAAGATCAGCACTACTTTGGTGATATTGTACATATTTTTGATTGGGATGGAGAACTAATTAAACAAATAAAACTTGACAAAGATGCTTGGCAAATATATGTAAATGATAAATCAAAGAAAATATACACTATCCACTTTGAGCATAATAATAATGAAGAGACAATCACAAGATATTATGAATATAACTTACCAGTTCTATAATTTTCAATTTTCCAAATATGATAAGCATACATATATATATTAAAAATACACAAACTGTTATAGTGCTATATAAGAAAAATGGAGTAAGAATTACACATGCTAATAACGACAAGAGCAAATCATTTTCTTTTATAAAATCAAAAACAATGTAACAGCTTACAGATACTTGTTTGACAGCTATAGCAATTTAGCAAAACATCAAATTGTTGTTATGATAAATTTTAGACAATTAATCAAGGATATTTCTATTAGTACTCCAATTATAGTTACTAGTTTTGTTAGATTTATGAACAGTTTGGATCATTTTGATAAATGCCTAATAACCAATAATCGGCAATATAGAAAGTGCCCTGCATATTATTGTATATCTGTTTCCTATTTTGAAATACCTAGCTTAAACACATAGTATACGAATTTGCCCAGTAATCAATGATAGGTAAATCTTATTTATGAACAAATAATAATATATCAACAACAATATCTCTAGAACTAAAATATGACAACCTAATTAAACATATATATGATGAAATATACTCACCACTTATTTTTGCTAATTGCTTTGGTACTTGCGACAAGCTGTACATCTACAGACAAAAAAGAACAAGATCAAAGCATGCAGCCGTTACCTGCCGATAAACCTGCGGAGGTGGTAACTCAGATATTAACAACTACCGACTTCAATCACGAGCTTGTGAGCAACGGAAAGATATCTGCTGCTACTGTTGCCGAACTAAAGTTTCAAGCAAGTGAAACAATATCAAAGGTATTGGTAAAAAATGGTGATAGAGTAACTAAAGGGCAAGCCATTGCCACGCTTGATACTTTCTCATTGAACAACAAGCTAAATCAAGCCAAAGATGCCCTAGAAAGAAGTAAACTAGAGCTTCAAGATGTGCTTATTGGTCAAGGGTATGGGCTAGATAACCTGGATGAAGTACCAGAGGATATTATGAATCTAGCGAAGATAAAGAGTGGCTTTAACACATCACAAACTCAATACAATATGACACAGTGGGATATGGAGCGTGCTACACTTACTGCGCCCATAAGCGGAACAGTGGCAAACCTATTTGCAAAGCCACAAACTCTATCAAAGCCATCGGAAGTGTTTTGCAATATAATAGATACTCAAAACTTGGAGACTACATTTACAGTGTTAGAAAATGAGCTAGGCTTTATTCAAAAAGGTGATAATGTGAAGATAACTCCATTCTCAATGTCTGATTTGGAAATAACAGGGCGTGTATCTGAGATTAACCCATGGGTAGATGCCAATGGGATGGTGCAAGTGAAGGCAAGTGTTAGTTATAATCCACGATTGGTGGAGGGGATGAATGTTCGTATTAGCACTTTTAGATCGGCAGGTAAACAATGGGTAGTACCTAAAACAGCAGTAGTGTTACGTACTGGCAGACAGGTGGTATTTACTATTGTAAATGACCGAGCTATATGGAACTATGTAGATACAGGATTGGAGAATGCTACTGAATATACCATCACGGGTGAAACATTAAAAGAGGGAGACCAAATTATAGTTAGTGGCAATATTAACTTAGCACACGAAGCTCCAGTAGTGATAATAGAAAATGCTAAGGATTAAGACAAAGGCACACACTTAGTCCTAATATCAATTTATAACAAACAATACCATCATATATAATGATCAAGTTCCTACTTAAACGCCCCATAGCCGTACTCATGGTATTTTTGGCATGCACCATAATAGGTATTATTACCTATTTGACGTTGCCAGTATCATTGCTACCCGATATCCCTATTCCTGAAATAACAGTACAGGTGACGGGCGAAAACATGTCGGCACGAGAATTGGAAAACACAGCAGTAAAGCCAATTAGGCGTCAATTGATGCAGACTGGCAAATTGAGAGATATAACTAGCGAAACACGTGATGGTTCAGCACTTGTAAGATTAAAGTTTGACTTTGGCACTAATACCGATTTGGCTTTTATTGAAGTAAACGAAAAGATTGATGCGGCAATGAATAGTTTGCCACGCGACTTCAGACGTCCTCGTGTAATAAAAGCTAGTGCTTCAGATATACCAGTTTTTTATCTTAACCTGACTCTCAAAGAGGATAAAGCTTTTAGCACAACAGATGAACAGGCTTTTTTAAATCTTTCGGACTTTGCTGATAATATTGTAAAGAGACGAATTGAGCAGTTGCCCCAAGTGGCCATGGCCGACATTACAGGGTTGATGTACAGACATCTTCAGATTGTTCCCAACATGGATATATTAGAATCAGCCTCAATTAGTCTAAGCGATATAGAGAATATACTATCTGCCAACAATATTGAGCCTGGTAGCATGATGGTGAGGGATGGGTACTATGAGTATAATATAAAGTTTTCATCGCTATTAAGAACCCCCGAAGATGTAAAGAATATATATATCAATAAAAACGATAGGATATTTCAGCTTAAAGATTTAGCAGAAATTGATGTGGTGCGTCAGCCCGAAACAGGTATGTCGCTAACCAACGGTAAGCGTGCAATAACACTAGGGGTTATTAAACAAGCCGATGAAACAATGAAGAGCCTCAAGAAGTCTCTAAACTCGACAATGGCTAATCTGGAGCAAAACTACCCTGATGTGGAGTTTACAATAAACAGAAACCAAACGGAACTGCTGGACTACACTATTGCTAACCTGAGAGATAATTTGATATTAGGTTTTATACTTGTGTTTATAGTTGCTTTACTCTTTTTGGGTGATATAAAATCGCCAGTAATTATTGGTGCAAGTATGCTTACGGCACTGATTGTTACTTTTATTCTGTTTTATTTATTTAACCAGTCTATTAATATTATATCTCTTGCGGGATTAATATTGGCATTGGGGATGATGATTGATAGCTCAATAATTGTTACCGATATTATTAGTCAATACAGGATGGAGGGATACTCTCTTGAAGAGGCTTGCGAAAAGGGTACTAACGAGGTGATAACCCCAATACTAAGCTCCACTCTAACAACCATTGCGGTGTTTGTACCATTAGTATTTATGAGCGGTATAGCGGGTGCTATATTCTTTGCTCAGGCCTTTGCTGTGAGTGCGGGGCTATTGGTGTCGTATTTCACAGGTATAATACTATTACCTGTTTTGTATAACCTGGTGTATGGGATTAATCTAAAGGAAAACAAGGTTAGCAAGTTTATCAATCGCACACAAAAGGTTGCTGATAGAGCTATATTTAAGTTCTATGATAAGGGTATGAACTTTGTATTTAAGCATAAAACAGTGATGTTTATATTTACTGCTTTAACTATTCCTTTTTGTATATTTATGTTTAAAGTAATGCCAAAGACTTCAATGCCCTTCTTGCACCATACCGAAACAATTACTTTAATAGAGTGGAACGAGAATATTCATGTAGATGAGAATAGAGCACGTGTATTTGAGCTATTGAAGCTAATAGACTCTGACGTAATTGAGAATGCTGGATATATAGGTAACAGACAATACTTATTGAATAGAGAGGGTGACTTAACCATTTCGGAAGCTCAGCTATATTTAAAAACTGGAAGCAATGCAGAAATAAATAGGTTGCAAGAACAGATATCGAATTGGATAGAGTCTAGTTATCCTATTGCATCTGTATCATTTTCACCACCAGAGAATGTGTTTGAGAAGATATTCGACACCTCTGAGGATGAATTAGTAATTCAACTATTCCCTTCCAACAGGGAGGAGGTTCCAACAGCCGAAGCTATTCGTGATATTGAGGGGCGCTTATTATCAGCCACTGGAGTTAGCTCGCAAACCAATCCATTTGAGCAACAGATAAATATAACTATAGACAAAGAGAAACTATTGCTATACGGAATTGACTATAACGATGTGCATAGAACACTAAAAACTGCATTTCAAGATAATCAAATTGCTGTTTTGCGTTCATACCAACAATATTTACCTATTTCTATTAGTGGAAAGCAATATACTATAGACAGACTTCTTTCTGAAACTATGGTACGGACAAGAAGATATCAAGATGGTAGCACAAATGCTATACCCTTACAGTCATTGGTGAAGGTGGGATATGGTGAGGATATTAAAACAATCATATCTGGAAAGAATGATGAGTACATCCCCATCAGATACAACGATATAAAACATGCTGAAAAGCTGATAGACGATGCCAGTAAAGAGATATCACAAAACAGAGAATGGGATGCTGTGTTTGCGGGAAGCTTCTTTTCTAATCAAAAGATGCTAAGCGAATTGGCAGTTGTTCTATTGGTTTCTATATTACTAATGTTCTTTATATTGTCATCTCAATTTGAGAGCTTTGTGCAACCACTGATTGTGCTTATTGAAATACCTATCAACTTTGCTTTTGCACTTGTGGTTCTTTGGCTTACTGGCAATACGCTAAACTTGATGAGTGCCATAGGATTAATTGTAACAAGTGGTATAATAATTAACGATAGTATCCTAAAGCTAGATATGATTAATGAGCTTCGCAAGGTGGGAGTTCCTCTAATGGAGGCAATTCATACAGCAGGTGTAAAAAGACTTAGGTCAATCATTATGACATCACTTACTACCATTATTGCAATTGTGCCTATACTATTCTCTTTTGATATGGGATCGGAACTGCAAAAGCCATTGGCAATAGGTATGATTGCGACCATGACTATAGGAACAATGGTCAGCTTGTTTATAGTTCCACTAGTTTATTGGGGTATATACAGAAACAAATAACGGATATAAAAAATAGATATCTATGAAACAAATAAAACGGGCATCACTGCTTATAGTTATTATGCTGTGTGGTGTATTTACACTTTCGGCTCAAAAAACTATAACAATAGATCTTGAACGTACCATACAATTGGCAAACGATAGCTCACTTTCGGCATTCAGATCTAAAAACATGTATATGTCAAGCTACTGGGAGTTTAGGACTCACAAGGCGGAGAGGCTTCCATCTCTATCACTACATATGACACCTTTGAGATACAATCGTGACTTTACACGCAGGTACGACTCGCAAGAGGATGTGGATGTGTACAGAAGACAACAATCGTTATATACTTACGGTAGTCTTGCCATACAGCAAAACTTGGACATTACGGGTGGCACATTTTTTGTGGACTCTGAGCTTGGATACCTTCACAACTTTGGTGACATGATGAGAAGTCAGTTCAATAGTGTTCCTATTCGTGTAGGTTACCGTCAAGATTTGATTGGCTACAACCGCTTTAAGTGGGAAAAGAAGATAGAGCCACTTAAATTTGAAAAGGCACAGAAAGAGCTTATTGTGAATATGGAAGAGACCGCAGAAGTAGCTTCAAATTATTTCTTTGATCTTGCAATGGCTCAAGTGGAGTATGAATTGGCTGTAGAGAATAGAGAGAGTACAGAGCGCCTATACAAAATAGGTGAAGAAAAACACAAGATTGCATCTATCGGACAATCTGATTTACTAACTCTTAAGCTAGATAGAGTGAATGCACAAAACACATTGCAAAATGCGGAGATAAGGCTTAATCGTTCTATGTCAGCATTAGCTACATATTTAAATTTGGATAAGAACTCAAAGATTGAAGTAGTTATGCCTGATTATCCTGAGGAGCTTATGATTTCGGCAGACGAAGCACTGATGTATGCTCGACAAAATAATCCTCGATACCTAGAGTCACAACAACAAATATTAGAATCTGAGCAACGATTGGATAAAACCAAAAAGGAATCGATGTTTAATGCCTCTGTAAATGCTAGTGTTGGATTTAATCAAGTGGCCGAAAGTTTTAGAAGCGTTTATTTAAATCCACTACAACAGGACATTGTATCCATATCAATATCTATCCCTCTAGTTGATTGGGGTGTGAGAAAGGGCAGATATAATATGGCAAAGAACAATCTCAATATTACAAACCTTACTGCTCAACAAGATGAAATAAGGCTGGAGGAGGATGTAATAAATACTATTGGAGATTTCTCCGTTCAGCAAGGGATGATTGATAGTGCCGATGAGGCAGTTGAGCTAGCACTACTGGCATATAAACAGACTCAAGAGCGTTTTATAATTGGTAAAGCTGATATAAGTAGCCTTACTCTATCTACAAATAGAAGGCAAGAGGCTCAAAAGAACTATATAGCCGCACTGCGAAACTATTGGCAAAGTTATTATAAAATACGTCGACTTACTCTATTTGACTTTGTGAGCGATAAACCAATAACGATTGATGATTCTATAGTTGATTAGTTAGATAGTCGTTAGTTGCCTTCGGCGTTATTAAGTTGTTATTTGCTAAGCGTTATTACGTCCCGAGAGATATTTAGTGCTGTTATTATATTGAAATAGGGTTGATAAGCACGAACATGTAGTAAATAACAGTCCCCGTTTCCTATCAAGTTATATACTAACATCGAAGATAACTAACGCAAAGCAAATTACGCGTAGCATAAATAATATGTCAAAACAAAAGAATAAAATATCCTCCTTTACCATAATTGTTGCATTTTTAAGTGTAGCACTTATTGGCATTGCTCTAGTTCCATTATTGCCTGTAAAGCTTGCACCATCAAGAACACTCCCTGGACTTACCGTGAGTTTTTCTATGCCCAATAACTCGGCTCGAGTTGTAGAAATGGAGGTAACATCCAAGCTAGAATCAATGCTTGCAAGAATAGAGGGATTAAAGAATATAAGCTCTACCTCTGGTAATGGATGGGGACATATATCATTGGAACTTGATAACCATACATCCATAGATGCCGCACGTTTTGAAGCCTCGGCAATAGTGAGGCAAACATGGCATGAACTACCACGTGAGGTGAGCTATCCGACTATATCGGTGCGTCGTCCTGATGAGAATGCCTCGAGGCCCTTTATGACATTCACACTCAACTCATCAACTACTCCCATAACGATTCAACAATATGCTGAGAATAATATTAAGCCACGACTAAATGATGTAGTTGGACTATACAAAATTGAGATACGAGGCGCTACCCCAATGGAGTGGCAATTAACATATGATACACAGCAACTTCAGTCACTAGGACTATCTGTAAGCGATATTCAAGAGGCAATATCAGTACACTATAGAACAGACTTTTTGGGTATGGCTAAAATGGATGACAATCCATACAATACCAACTCATCTACTTCATTACGTGCAATGCTTGTATCGGGCGTTGATAAAGATGCCTTTGATGCGTCAGAAATAAGCTTAAGCAGCAAAGATGGAACACTTATTCGATTAGATCAACTTGTTGAAACAAAGCATGTGGAACAAGAGACACAAAGCCACTATAGAATCAATGGACTAAACTCTATATACATATCGCTCACAGCTGAGGAGAGTGCTAATCAACTTCAGTTAAGCAAGCAAGTAAAACAAGCAATTGATGACGTTAAAAGTGCCTTGCCCGTTGGCTATGAGATTCACAATAGCTATGATGCTACGGAGTACATCAAGGATGAATTAGATAAAATTTATATGAGAAGTGGTCTAACGGTTCTTATACTTCTACTATTTGTTTTACTAATAACACGAAATGTACGGTACCTATATCTAATCGTGGTTACACTATCAATAAACCTTGCGATAGCTGCCATATTTTACTATCTGTTTGGTTTGGAGATACAGCTATACTCATTGGCAGGTATCACCATATCACTAAGTTTGATTATAGACAACACTATTATAATGACCGACCACTTGATGCATCGAGGCAATAGAAGTGCATTTATGCCTATTCTAGCTGCTACTATGACTACCGTGGGGGCATTGTCTATTATATTTTTCTTGGACGAAAAAATAAGGCTCAACTTGCAAGACTTTGCAGCTGTGGTGATGATAAACCTTACGGTATCGCTAGCAGTAGCTTTATTCTTTGTGCCAGCCATGGTTGATAGAATAAAGCTCAAGAAAAAGCCAATGAAAAAGAATGGACTACTTAACAAGCTTCCATTTCATCCGCGCAGGCTTACAATCTATTTCAATAGATTTTATGCAGGTATGATTAATATTTTATCACTTCGCAAGTGGATTACATTTACTATAATTATTTTGATATTTGGATTACCCGTATTTCTTATACCTGACAAAATTGAAAAAGACACCATCTTCGCAAAACAATACAATAAAGTATTTGATAATGCCACATACAAAGAGAAAGTGAAGCCTATTGTAAACAAAGCTTTTGGAGGTACTCTAAGGCTATTTGTGGAAAAGGTATATCAAGGTAGCTACTTCTCCAGAAATGAAGAGGTGGTTCTATCAATTACTGCATCTATGCCCAATGGAACTACCTTACCCCAAATGAATTCACTTATCGAAAAGATGGAGCGATATTTAAGTGAATTTCCAGAGATACGACAGTTTCAAACAGATATACCAAACCCTAGACGTGCATCTATTAGTGTCTATTTTACAAAGGATTCCGAGCATGGTGGATTTCCATATCAACTAAAAAGTAGTGTGATAAGCAAAGCCTTAGAGTTAGGTGGGGGTAGCTGGGGTGTATATGGACTCGCTGATCAGGGTTTTAGCAACGATGTGCGGGAGATGGCCGGCAACTATCGAGTAAATCTTTATGGATACAACTATGACGAGCTAACCGCATGGGCTGATACGCTTAAGAATAGGCTCTTAACATATCGCCGCATAAAAGAGGTGTTAGTAAACTCTAACTTCTCATGGTATAAAGATGATTATCAAGAGTTCACTTTTGATCTAAATAAAGAACGATTAGCTGCAGAGGGACTTTTGCCTGGCAATCTATTTTCGTCATTACAACCAATATTTGCAAAAGATATTTGGGCTGGTTCAATGATTGTAAATGGTGAACGTGAAAACATCAAGCTAACTAGTAAACAGAGTCAACTACTTGATATTTGGGCTTTGCAACATGCCTCACAAACGATAGGATATAAATCATTTAAACTTGATGAACTTGCACAAATATCAAAAGGGCAAGCACCTCAAGAAGTTGCGAAAGAGAATCAACAATATAGATTGTCTCTTCAGTTCGATTACATAGGGGCATCGACACAGGGAAGTAAAGTATTGGAGAGAGAGGTAGATGATTTAAATGATGTGATGCCAATGGGCTACACTGCGAAGAGCCAACATTCTAGTTGGGGATGGGGTAGCAAGGACAATAAACAGTATTGGCTTTTAGGGTTGCTAATAGTAATTATATTTTTTACCACATCAGTGTTGTTCAATTCAATAAAGCAACCTCTATCCGTGATATTTGTAATACCTGTTTCATTTATTGGAGTGTTCCTTACCTTCTATTGGTTTAGGCTCAATTTTGATCAAGGTGGCTTTGCATCTTTTATATTGCTTTCAGGTATTACTGTAAATGCAAGTATCTATATCTTGAATGAATTTAACAGAATAAGAAAAGAGAAGCCTAATATTGCTCCGATGAGAGTATATCTAAAGGCATGGAACTCTAAGATTATACCTATCTTCCTCACAATTGTATCAACCATGCTTGGTTTCATTCCATTTATGATAGGCATAAACAAAGAGAGTTTCTGGTTCCCTCTAGCAGCTGGCACTATAGGTGGGTTGGCAATGTCGATAGTGGGGATATTTATTTTCTTGCCACTGATGGCAATAAAGAAGAAAAAAAGATATATATCTTGATTTTTAATATACGAATAAAAAGAATGTAACATTCTAAGTTTAATAATGGCTCGTTTTGTAAGTATTCAGTAGAGTAATACTTTGAATCACTTATGTCAATTGAGTATACTAATGTCTTCACGCATATGAAGGATGGCTTCTATAGACATATTGAAAATGCTTATGTTTCTGCATATAATATATGTCGTTTGAATCTTGTTTTTAAAATGTAATCGTTCTATTTATAATTTTATCTGCTAGATAAAATATAAACATTGATAATAAGAAATTGATATTGTATTGGAAAATAACAATCAAAAAAAGGAGGATACAGTTACCAATAACTAAATTGGCTGTATCCCCTTTTATATGAATCTTTTTTTAACCTTTACAGGCCGAGCACCTCATACCCTTCAATTTGCTTCTCCAATGCATATGCAATCCCGTTATCCACCACCTCAATTTCAGAGGGGAGCTTCGTACGGTCGACTTTCTGTCCGTTAACCGAAAAACCACATGCTTTAACCTTAAGGTTGGCATCATTAATAGCTTTTAGAATTGGCTCCATAACTTCTGGTTTAACAAGCTCAGTAACGGTCTGACCACATATTACCACTTCCATACTGTTGAAATGATACTTATCATCTTCTTTCATTAAGCTCACAGCATGAGCGATTGCTCTAATCTGTTGTACATTACTCGTAAGGGTTAGGTAGTCTGTTTTAACCTCTTCGGTGCTAGCAACTATAGCTGCTGGTTCATCTCTTTGTTCTGCTGCTGAAGTGCATGCTGATAGCATTAAAACTGAAACAGCAACTAACATTAATTTGTGAATCTTTTTCATATGTTTATTTTAATAATTGTTTGTTGTTTATTTATAGTCGGATTGTTGTATATTATAATTAAATTTTAATGGAACTGATAGTTAGTCCCTGGCATAGTTGAAAAGTTACTAGGCCCTAGATCAGTTGCAATTGCTCTTCCATCAATTATAGGTGATACGGGTGAAAACTTTTCTAAGTATTCAATCACAGCTTCGTGCATTGTGAACGGTTGTGTCTCTACATCTTGAACGTTTCTCATTCGGCATAACATATCATCTGGATCACCCTCACGTGTACAGGCTGAGATTGTATACATTTTGTTAATCTCCAGCGGTTTACCGTTGATGAGTACCGACTCCACACGGTTTCCTTTTTCTGCTGTGCTATTGAAACGCACTTCCATGCCCGAGAAGCGAACAAACCATCCGCCGAATCGTTCGGTGGGGTTTTGTGCAAATACATTGTGTGTTTCTTTTTCCAGCCACTCCATTAACTGACTTCCACTCACCTTACCGGTCTTCACATAGTCATCTATTGGAAGCATATTCCATAAGTCATTTCGGGTTATTTGAGCAGGCTCACCATTTTGTGGAACGATTGGATTACCAAAGCGAAACCCATTTGAAAGGGATATATCTACTCCGGTCTTCCATCTCATAGCATCTGTAATCATGTTGTCCATCGCATTCTCAACTATAAGATATCTATATAGAGGCTCGGCGGTGCTTCCAATCACACTCTCTAGCTCTTTACTGTATGGCGATTTCTTTTTATCGATGAGTTCCTGCATCTCTTTGTTTGCTGGATATCGCACTGGGTCGGTTTCAAGAAGTTCATATTGATCTTCCACTAGCTTGCCTTGCTCAAAATGCAGTGTGAGCTTACCAACAAACGACCCAAATGCTCCCGGCTCAACAACCTTTGCATATTTACCTTCGATAGGTTCACGCACCCTTTCGTGAGTGTCGTTGCCGAAGATATAATCGGCGTGGCGACTTATGGGGTTGTTGGCTAGTGCTACTTGTTTGGCTAGTCCGATGTGTGTGAGCAGGATTATGAAATCTGCCTCTTCATCAAACTTTACTTTATTTATTACTTCTTCTACGCTATTATCAATATCGTTAAAAAGGATCCCTTTGCTGTAGCTTGGTGCTTGTCGGTAAGGAATATCGGGGTCGTTTATGCCCACAAATCCTATCCTTATGCCGTCAATCTCCTTTATCCAGTAAGGAGGGAAAAGCTGATCTCCACTTTCCTCATGACGCATGTTTTGTGCAATTACTTGAGTGTTGTAATCGTTCATTACCTCCATCATAATATCTTTTCCGTAAACTACCTCCCAGTTGCCAGGTAGTAGCAAGTCGTAATTCATTTTTTTTACAATATAAGAGAAGATTCGGCCTTTAGAGGCGGCAGCATAACCACTGCCCTGGATGAGATCGCCTCCATCTACAATAATTGTACGCCCTGGATTAGCTTTTCGTTCTTCTTCGAAGATGGTCTTTATCACTGCAATACCACCGCGCTCTCTAAATACAATCTCTCTATCTTCTACAAAGAGTTCCTGATGAGTGTCTAGTTGACCGTGGATATCGGCAGTCTGTAGTATTGTTATGGTTGTTCTATCGTTCATTGGTTTGTCTACTGAATGTGTTGTAGTAGCCCATGCCGCAACAAATATTGTTAACACGGCAAGTGCAATAAAGATTTTTTTCTTCATTTTATTTTATTATTCGTATGTTAAAATGTTAGTCTGTTTTTAAATATCGCAAATGGGTACTATTATGCCCGGGGAGGGCGTCCTATATCGTCGATACAGACATCTTTACGAATAAGTGTGTAGCAGATGTGTTTATAAGGTTTTGGAGTGAGCATAATATTATAAAGAATGTGCTTCTGTGGTTCAGCAAAGGTGCAAAACTTTGTAAGCAGCAATTGCATACCATCGGTTTGGTCATTTTCAACGTTAAAGGCCACATGGTTTGTGTCAATCCCATTGTTTTGCATCCGCTGACAGCTCTTGCTGTGAACAACTGCAAACAGATTATCACTCTTAATCATATGCCAAGTATGCATTTCGCTCACTGTTAGGCTAATTAAAAAGATAATTATTATACCAATGGTTATGCTCTTTTTTCTCCGCAAATCAAATTGAAGTTATTTATTCAACTCTAAATTTAACAATGTAACTCGATAAAAGTTTACTTAATATTTCATATTACATCATTTTATACTTTGTAAAGTATTCTTTTTTATCGGTTTAATGTTATATATGTAATATATGTTTATAACATATTCACTATATTTGCATCAACTTTAATAAACCTGCTACTGATATATGAAACGTCTTTTTTATATTTTAATCTCTTTTACATTACTTACTACAAGTGGGTGTAGGCAAAAATTTGAGCCATCTCAGCTTAGGTTATGGTATCAACAGCCTGCCGAAAAATGGACAGAGGCATTGCCCGTTGGTAACGGACGTTTGGGAGCTATGATTTTCGGCAATCCTCACAATGAGAGAATTCAACTGAATGAAGAAAGTTTATGGGCGGGATCACAAATAAACAGTAATAACCCCGAAGCATTAGAAAATCTTTCGATAGTACAACAACTGATACTCGACAATAATCTGGAAGAGGCAGCTCAATTGATTGGAGAAACCATGTTGAGTACACCACCTAGAGTTCGTTCAAACCAGACAATGGGCGATTTACTAATTGAATATCCAGAAGGAGACACAACCGGATACTCGCGTGAACTGGATCTAACAACAGGTATTTGCAGAACAAGGTTCTCTCTGGGTGAAGTAGGAATGATACAGGAAGTGTTTGCTTCAGCTCCCGGTGATCTGATTGTTATACGTCTTAAGCCAGAACGAAAGTCAGTGCTGAATGCAGTTATTCGCCTCGAGCGCGAAAGGGATGCAACAACAGAAGCATGGGGAAATGGACTTTTGATGAAAGGTCAGATAAACGACCAAGACAATCCAAGTAGCGGACCTGGAGGTAAGCATATGCGTTTCTCTGCTGCCATGGAAGTAGTTCCTTTGGGCGGAACTGTAACTCATGAAGGAGAGTCTCTAAGAATTGAAGGAGC
The DNA here is from genome assembly GCA_964605035.1 of uncultured Proteiniphilum sp. Lineage (GTDB taxonomy): Bacteria > Bacteroidota > Bacteroidia > Bacteroidales > Dysgonomonadaceae > Proteiniphilum. The sequence continues at coordinate 29,171 of CAZSBA010000020.1, forward strand.
CGATGAGGCACTGGTACTGCTTACTGCAGTAACTGATTACAATCGGTCACTATTGAATTTTGACAGATCTATAGACCCTGAATATAATTGCATGAATATCCTCTCAAATGCACGAGCAAAAACATATAAGCAACTACTAAAAGAACATTTGGAAGAATACACTAAACTTTTCGATCGTGTTACTTTAGATCTTGGCGAAAATCCGCAACAAAAGGTTTTACCCACAGACGAAAGGTTAAAGGCCATGCAAGAGGGAGCTGACGATCCGGGACTCATTGCTTTGTATTTCCAATATGGACGTTATCTGTTAATGGGAAGCTCGCGTGCACCAGGTGTATTGCCGGCAAATTTACAGGGAATATGGAACGAAGAGTTTGAAGCTCCATGGAATGCTGATTTCCATACTAACATTAACTTGCAGATGAATTATTGGCCATCAGGTGTGTGTAACCTACCAGAAGCGAAGTTGCCACTGATTGATTTCATAGATCAATTGCAGAAACCTGGTTCGGTAACAGCCATGGAGACATACGGTGCCAAAGGTTGGACGGTGCACCACCTTACCGACGCGTTCGGACGGACTGCTATTATGGACGGTGTGTGGGGATGTTTCCCAATGGGCGGTCCATGGATAGCATTTCAACTATATGAGCATTATGCTTTTACAGGCGATAAGGAGATTCTCAAAGAGAAGATATACCCAATTATGAAGTCTTCGGCACAGTTCGTTTTTGATTTCTTAATACGCGATAATGAGGGCCAGTGGGTGACAGCACCATCCAACTCTCCGGAGAACACCTTTATAGACACTGACACAGGTATTCGTTCTGAAGTGACATATGCGGCAACAATGGACATTCAAATCATAACTGAACTGTTTCAAAATTGCATTTCTGCCGCAAATATCCTCGAGACAGATGCACTGTTTGCCGATTCATTAGGTCGTGTGCTTCAGGAATTGCCACCAGTGAAGGTATCTAATCGACATGGAGGGGTACAAGAATGGATCAAGGATTATGAGGAGGCAGAGCCAGGACATAGGCATATGTCACATCTACTAGGATTGCACCCAGGATCTCAGATAACCTCAGAGACACACGAGCTGTTTGAAGCTGCGAAAAAGACCTTGCAAAACCGTTTGGCAGGAGGTGGTGGACATACAGGTTGGAGTCGTGCGTGGATTATTAACTTCTATGCACGTTTACTCGATGGAGAAAGCGCACACCTTCATCTGACAGAGCTGTTGCGTAAATCAACACTTCCAAACCTTTTTGACACTCACCCTCCTTTTCAGATCGACGGAAACTTTGGGGGAACGGCAGGTATTGCCGAAATGCTTATACAATCGCACGCCGATAATATTACAGTTTTGCCAGCACTCCCAAAAGCATGGGATACCGGCAGTGTAAAAGGTCTATTAGCACGTGGTGGCTTCGAAACTGATTTTTCGTGGGAGAACGGTAAACTGAAAAACCTCTCGGTTTATTCAAATATGGGTAATCCCTTGGTCGTAAAGTATGGAAAGTCTACTATCAAAACATCCACTGTAAAGGGGAGAGTATATAAGTTTGCTGTTCCTGAAGGTGAAACAATTACACTGGTTTCTGAATAGATAATACCAGTTCTGGTGAGAGAAACAGCTATTTTAATTTTAGCGTATCTCCCGTATCTTCAATTTCGAATAGTTTTAATCTTTCTTCACCCCCTGGACTATTGGGTTGATGAAATGCGAGTAATAATTTATTGTCAAATGTTTTAAATATCATTCCATGACCACCATTTTCCTCAAAAAGTAAATTGTCTTGTTGTATCCAGGGACCAATTAATCTGCCAGATTCTGACTCTGCAATACCAATTGCATAACCTTTAGTTCCGAAACTTGACCAAATCATTAATAGTTTATTTGATTTGGTTTTAAACAGAAAACAGCCATCAGTTACTTTGCTGTTTTTACCAGTTGACCATTTTGCATCTGAAGCATGAAACATTTTTTGTGGATTGCCAACTGGCCTAGATAAGTCGTGTGATAGCTGAACATAATTGATAGAACCGTCAACGATCTCTACCCACTCGTGACAAAAAATCATATAAGGTATATCATCTTCAACATATAATGTTCCGTCCAAAGCCATCCAGTTCTCGGGTGTGTGAGGCTTGTTATCAAATGGTTTAAATGGACCTAAAGGTGAGTCTGCAACAAATATTTGCGTACCTCTTTTATAATGAGGAGGCCAATTCTCTTCCCCTATCGGTTTGCTCATATTTTCATGAATATCAGAAGACGTCAAGGTCACAAACAGATAAAATTTCCCATTATGTTCATGCATCTCTGGTGCCCAAACCATACTTCTAGCCCAAAAGTCATCATCTAAAATAAGAACTGGTTGAGGATATACCCAATTTTTTAAATCAGTGCTCACATAAACTTCAACACCTTTTATGTTATCATTCTCATCTGCATCTTTTATTCTATTATGCATCTGAGCATACATATAATAACTCTGTGTCACAGTATCAGCAAAGATATACGGATCGCGTATATTAATCTCTTCCGTAGTAACTGTTTTGTTACTCATATCCTGAGCTTTCAAAAAGACAGGGAACAAAATCATTGTAATAAAAATCAATACTTTCATATTTCTCAAATTAATATATAGTCGCCATTTCTTTTATTAAACTTTACTTCCTTTGTGATATTTTTAATAACATCTTTTTTTTGGAAAACAGATCTTTCACATTGTAATGTCTACAATGAAGTAACCATACAATGATCAATCCAAAAATGAAAGTAGACGTCGCGGTTTCAACCATATGGCTGAGCCTTACGCTAGCTATAGGCATCAATGGATTCGGCATAATATGACTTAAGTGTGGTATTGCTAAAAGAAATGCGACCAACAATCCAGTCAGCCAAGGCTTTACTCTTGAACCAAGAATTATTGGTA
>CAZSBA010000021.1:0-30438 GCA_964605035.1 uncultured Proteiniphilum sp.
AACTAAATGTTTTTCTTGCCATAAAGGTAAACGTAACTCCTCTTACTGCAAGATATAGTATAAATGAAAACCAAAGTGCATTGTTGCCCCACATTGGTGTGAGCAAGAAGTAGATTAAAAAGAAAATGATTGATGCCAGAATCATAGCATTGCGCATCTCGGCAGAAGCAGTGGCACCAATAAAGATACCATCCCAAAGAAATGCAGCAAAACCTGTGATTGGAATGAGTAGAGTCCAGAACATAAAGTTTTTTGTTTCTGCTATTATAACAGCATCGTTGGTTAGAAGACGGAGAATTTGATCAGGAAAGAACGCATAAACAACTATTGCAAACAAACTAACCATCAGTCCCCAAAAGAAAATCCTCTTTATCATAAATTGAAGCATATATCTATTCTTTGCTCCTATATACCTTCCTGTTAGTGCTTCGCCTGCATATGCAAACCCATCCATAAAATAGGAGAAAAGCATGAAGAATTGCATCAATAGGGCGTTAACAGCTAAAATGGTGTCGCCCATTCCGGAGGAGGCAAATGTGAAGAAGGTGGTTACAAGGGTGAGCAGGAAAGTGCGCACAAAGATATCGCTATTTACTTTGAAGTATTGACGAATTGCCAATTTGTTCCAAATCATTTCTTTACGAACATATTTTCTTAATCGCCCATAATACTTTTGCCACAAAATAGCAGCTACAATAAACGAGGTAATCTGCGATAGTAGTGTTCCTAGAGCTATACCCTCTAATTTCATTCCCAAGCCAAAAACAAAAACTATGCTAAGTATGATATTTAGCACATTATTGAGTATTGCAATAGCCATAGGAATTCGGGCGTTTTGCATGCCAATGAACCATCCTTTAAAAGCATACATACCCAATACGGCAGGTGCTCCCCACACAACAATTCTAAAATATGTTTTTACGTGATGCACAGATTCGGGACCCGATTTTATAAGTTTGAATGCCAGTTCACCAATTGGGTACTGCAGTAGAACTATAAGAAATCCAATACCTAAGCCAATTGCTAACGAACGGATAAATACATTCATAGATTCACTAAAATCTCTTGCTCCGTATGCTTGAGAAGCAAAGCCACTGGAACTCATACGAAGGAAACCGAAATTCCAATATATCATATTAAAAATGTTGGCTCCCAAAGCTATAGCGCCTATGAAAACGGCAGAACCTAAACGGCCTGCCACAGCAATATCTATCATACCCAGAAGGGGCACTGTTATATTGGTAATAATATTTGGTAGTGCTAGCCTAAATATCTTCTTATCCATAATTGTTAAAGCCTGCAAATAATATGCCAGACATATTAGAAATTATTTTATTTCATTTCAATCATTTGAGGCTATTTAATGTGGCGTGTAAAACTTATTTTAGTATTTTTGCTGATTGAGACTTATTAAATCAGAAATACAAATAGCAATATATGGACAAAATTCAGGAACTCACCTCCAAACTTTATTCCGAAGGAGTGGAAAAAGGTAAAGAGGAGGCAGATAAAATTTTAGCAGAAGCAAATTCTCAAAAGAAGCAGATTTTAGAGGAGGCTGAAGCAAAAGCCAGACATATACTAGAAACTGCAAAGAAAGAGGCTGCAGAATTGAAAAGCAACACCGAATCGGAGTTGAAACTATATTCAACACAATCGTCGGAGGCGCTTAAAACTGAAATTACTAATCTAATTACCGACAAACTGTCTTCTTCTAATGTAAAAGCGGCAACAACCAACACTGATTTTATGCAGAAGGTTATCGTGGAGCTGGTAAAGAACTGGGCCAAAGATGAGAAGCTGACAGTAGGGGTTGAGAAAGGGAAAGAGCTTGAAAACTATATTGCCTCTAACGCAAAAGATCTTTTGGAAAAGGGTTTGAAAATTGAATCGGTTAATGGCATTAAAACAGCGTTCACCGTGGCTCCTGAAGATGGTTCATATAAGGTGAAATTTGGAGAAGAGGAGTTCATTGAATACTTCAAAGAATTCTTACGCCCACAGATACAAAAACTGCTTTTTTAGTTTAACCTATGCTCTTCAAAAATCAATACTACTATTTTATAGCTGGACTTGCTGACTTTTCTTTTGACAGCATGAAACTTCCTTATACAACTGAGGAGTTTAGAGAGATGCTGAGTGAGGAGCTTAAACCTGTTGACTTGGAGCTTATTAACAAGTATTTCCTGAAACAGGATAATGAACATCTGCTTAACTTATCGCAAAACAAAGATGCTGACATTAAAGTGGAAGGTAAGCTCTTACTTGAGGAGTTTCTGGATGGTGTAACAAACATAAAAAAAGATCAGCCAGTAAACGAAAAAAAGATACCACCATCTTTTGAAGAATATATAAGAAAATGGTTAAGCTACGATGACGACTCTCACGAAGGTGGCCATATTTGGGAGGATATGCTAACATCGCTATACATGGATTATGGTATGGAGGTGAAGAATCGGTTGATGTCGGGCTGGTTTGAGCTTAATTTGAATATCGGCAATGTACTATCGGCGATTTATGCAAGGAAATATGAACTACCGGTAGCAAAATTCATTGTTGGCAACAATAGTGTTGCAAAGCTTATTAGAGAACATTCGAATAGTCGCGATTTTGGTGTCAGCCAGGAGCTTGAATATTTTGACACATTGATGCGTATTTCTGAGGAACAGGACATTTATGAGAGAGAGAAAAAAATTGATAGATTAAGGTGGGACTGGCTAGACGAGAATACAGTATTTGACTATTTTAATATAGAATATATATTTGCATATTTATGCAAGCTTCAGATTCTTGAACGTTGGGTGAACCTAAACGCTGAAGAGGGCGAGAAGGTGTTCAGAAACCTAATCGATAATCTGAAAAATGAAACAAAACTACCAGAAGGTTATTAATAGAGCTAAAAAAAACAATAATAATATATGTTAACAAAAGGAACAGTAAGAGGAATCATTTCTAACCTTGTAATTGTAGAAGCTGATGGTCCTGTTGCTCAAAACGAAATTGCTTATATAAGTCACGCAGGCACAAGGTTGATGGCCGAGGTTATTAAGGTTGTGGGCAAGAATGCCAACCTGCAGGTATTTGAGAGCACAAGAGGGTTGACTATTGGAGCCGAAGTGGAGTTTCAGGGGCACATGCTTGAGGTTGTGATGGGTCCGGGACTTCTGCAGAGAAATCTCGACGGATTGGAAAATGATCTTGATAAGATGTCGGGGGTTTTCCTTAAAAGGGGTGAATACACTTTCCCACTAGATGAAGAGAAACTGTGGAAGTTTAAGCCGATTGCAAAGGTTGGCGACAAAGTGAGTGCAGGATCGTGGCTTGGCGAGGTGGATGAGAATTTTCAACCACACAAAATTATGGTACCTTTTGTTACTAAAGGAGATTATAAGATAAAGAAGATTGTAGAAGAGGGTGAATATAATATTCACCATACAGTAGCGGTGCTTGAAGATAGTGAAGGAAATGAAACTGAGGTAAATATGATACAGCGATGGCCGGTGAAGATACCGCTAACGCTCTATAAAAATAAGCCCAGACCACATAAGCTACTTGAAACAGGGGTACGTGCAATCGATACACTAAACCCAATTGTGGAAGGTGGTACAGGATTTATTCCTGGCGCTTTTGGTACTGGTAAGACGGTATTGCAACATGCTATTTCTAAACAAGCTGAGGCAGATATTGTTATTTTTGCTGCTTGCGGTGAGCGTGCAAATGAGGTAGTTGAGATTTTTACAGAATTTCCACAGCTTATTGATCCTCACACCGGAAGAAAGCTGATGGAGAGAACGATTATTGTGGCTAACACTTCAAATATGCCTGTTGCAGCTCGTGAGGCTTCGGTTTATACTGCTATGACAATTGCAGAATATTATAGATCTATGGGACTTAAAGTGTTGCTTATGGCCGACTCTACATCTCGCTGGGCACAGGCTCTACGCGAAATGAGTAATAGACTTGAAGAATTGCCCGGGCCAGATGCATTTCCTATGGACTTATCTGCAACTATATCTAACTTCTATGGACGTGCAGGTTATGTAATTTTGAATAATGGCAAAGAGGGTTCCATTACCTTTTTAGGTACTGTATCTCCTGCAGGAGGGAACCTTAAAGAGCCTGTTACTGAGAACACTAAGAAGGTGGCACGATGTTTTTATGCTCTTGAGCAGGACAGGGCCGACAAGAAAAGATATCCTGCAATTAATCCTATCGATTCATACTCTAAGTATTTTGAGTATCCTGAATTTGTGCAATATATATCGGAACATATTTCAGACGACTGGACAGAGAAGGTTAGTGAGATTAAAACGCGATTATTGCGTGGTAAAGAAATTGCTGAGCAGATTAATATACTTGGTGACGATGGTGTTCCTGTGGAGTTTCACACCACTTTCTGGAAATCTGAATTTATTGATTTTGTAATTCTACAACAGGATTCATTTGATGATGTAGATGCAGTTTCATCACTCGAACGTCAGGAAAACATACTTGATTTGGTTATTAATATCTGTCGCACCGAATTTGAATTTGATAACTTCAACGATGTTGCCGCTTTCTTTAAGGAGCTGATTAATATTGGAAGACAGATGAACTACTCTGAATATGAGTCGGAAAGATTTAACAAATACTATAATCGGTTGAAAGAGATGGTTTCTTCTAAGAATGTGAATCATATGGATGAAGCTATGGTTGACTAACTGATAAATTGATATAAAATGGCAAAAGCGTTTCAAAAAATATATACACAAATTACCCAAATTACAAAAGCTACATGTTCGGTTAAAGCTACTAATGTTGGGTATGATGAATTGGCCACTGTGGAAGGTAGACTGGCTCAGGTGGTGAAGATTATTGGTGATGAGGTTACACTGCAGATTTTTGGAGGTACAGAGGGTATCCCTACTAATGCTGAGGTGATATTCATGGGTAAGTCGCCTTCACTAAAGGTGAGCGAACAGCTGGCAGGACGTTTCTTTAATGCATTTGGAGACCCAATTGATGGGGGGCCGGTGACTGAGGGGGAAGAGAGAGAAATTGGTGGCCCATCGGTTAACCCGGTTAGAAGGGACCAGCCATCGGAATTAATTGCTACCGGTATAGCGGGTATCGACCTTAATAACACTTTAGTATCGGGACAAAAAATTCCTTTTTTTGCTGACCCTGATCAACCATTTAATCAAGTTATGGCAACGGTTGCTTTGCGTGCCGAAACAGACAAAATTATTCTTGGGGGTATGGGTATGACAAATGACGACTACCTATACTTTAAAAATGTTTTCAGCAATGCAGGTGCTCTCGATCGTATTATATCGTTTATGAATACTACCGAAGACCCTGCCGTGGAACGATTACTAGTACCTGATATGGCGTTAGCTGCGGCAGAGTATTTTGCATTGGACAAAAACGAGAAGGTGCTTGTGCTGCTTACAGATATGACTTCTTATGCTGATGCTCTATCTATCGTATCTAACCGTATGGATCAGATTCCATCGAAGGACTCTATGCCGGGATCGCTATACTCTGACTTGGCCAAAATATATGAAAAGGCTGCACAGTTTCCGTCTGGTGGATCTATTACAATTGTGGCAGTTACTACACTATCAGGAGGAGATATTACTCACGCAGTACCCGATAACACAGGCTATATTACTGAAGGTCAATTATTCTTGCGCTTCGATAGTGATATAGGTAAAGTTATTGTAGATCCTTTCCGCTCGTTATCGAGATTGAAACAAAACGTTCAAGGAAAGAAAACGCGTGAAGACCACCCACAGTTGATGAATGCGGCTGTGAGACTTTATGCAGATGCTGCAAACGCTAGAACTAAGCAGGAGAATGGTTTTGAACTTACTGACTACGATATTAGAACTCTAGACTTTGCTAAGGATTATTCGAGGGAACTACTTGCTATTGATGTGAACCTTGACACTGTGGAGATGTTGGATAAAACATGGGAACTTCTATCATCTCACTTTAAGCAGAACGAAGTGAATATGAAACAGGAATTGGTAGATAAGTACTGGAAATAAAGAATGGCTATAAAATTTCAATATAATAGAACTTCCCAACAAAACCTGGAGAAACAACTAGGTGTGCGTGAACGGGCGCTTCCTACCTTGCAGAACAAGGAGACGGCACTTCGTATGGAGGTTAAAAAGGCCAAGGATGAAATAAAGGAGCTGGAGAAGGAGCTGGAGAAACAGGTGCATTCGTATGATAAGATGATGGGCATGTGGACAGAGTTTGACCCTTCGCTTATTACTGTAAAGGATGTGCGCCTATCGAAGAAAAAGATTGCAGGTGTGCTAATTCCTATTCTGGATGGAGTGGACTTTGAAATTAAAACATTTAGCCTTTTTAACCAGCCTAAGTGGTTTTTAGATGGTGTGAAGACCGTGGAATCACTTGCTGAGATTGGTATACGAAGGGAATTTAATAATATTAAGCTAGGAAGGCTTGAGCATGCTCGTAAAAAGACGACTCAAAAGGTGAATCTTTTTGAGAAAGTGCAGATTCCAGGTTATCAGGAAGCGATATTAAAGATAAAACGTTATTTGGAGGATGAGGAAAATCTGTCTAAATCGTCGCAGAAGATAATGCGTTCTCACCAGGAAGAGAGAAGGGAAAAACAAAAAAGAATGGGAGGAGAAGGTATATGGTAGCAACAATGAAAAAGTTTGTTTTTCTGGCATTCCATAAGGACTGGGACCAATTTCTCCACGACCTTAGGAGTCTGGGAATGATTCATGTTGTGGAACATGACAGGAAGGATATTGATGAAGATACTCTTTATGATTTAATTAGAAATAAAAAGCAACTTGAAGAAGCTAAGAAGCTTCTTGTGAGGGCAAGGTATAATAAAACGGAAATTCCGCTTAATGAACCAAATGCCAAGATAGGAAATACTATCCCTCTGGAAATTGAAAAGATTGAGAGTGAAAAATCTTCACTCAGCCAACAATTGATGGTTGCAACAAAAGAAAGAGAACATCTGAAACCTTGGGGAAACTTTAACCCGGAACAGATAAAACTATTGAAGACTGCAGGTTATAACATCAACTTTTTTATTGCCCCAACCAGACTATATAATGATGAGTGGGAAGAGATGTATGATCTTTTGGTTGTCAAACGAGAGTCTTCTCGAGTATTTTTTATTACAATTAGCCGGGAAGATAGTATGGGTGAACTTCTTAATCTTGAAGAGGAAAAAATGCCTGATGCATCTCTAACCGACCTGGATGGCTTGATCAAAACTATAGAACAGAAGTTGAGGAAGCAGGACGAGGCAATGGAAAAATTATCTGAAGACTTACTGTCGGTTGAGGCAGCTATAACTGCTTTAGAAAATGAAATTCAGTTTTCTAGAGTTTTGAATAGCGGTACTCCTATGGCAGATAATAAAATTATATTACTACAGGGATGGACACCTGAAGAAAGCGTACCTGCGGTTACAGAATATTTAGCAAAAAAGAGTGTTTATTTTGAGATGTTTGATCCTGCTCCGGAGGATGATGTTCCAATTAAATTTAAAAATAATAAGTTTTCACGTTTATTTGAGCCTATAGCAGAACTATATGAACTGCCAAAATATAATGAGATTGATCTAACTCCATATTTTGCACCGTTTTATATGATATTTTTCGGGTTGGCACTGGGAGATATTGGATATGGTTTTTTTCTATTGGCTGTAGCCACTGTTTTTAAACTAGTTAAGAAAAAAACTATATCTAAAACAATTCGTGGTACAATGACATTAGTGCAATTTCTGGGTGCTTCTACAATGATCTGTGGATTACTTCAGGGAGGATTCTTTGGGTTATTGATTTATGATATTGATGTACCTTTCTTCAATAAACTAGGTAATTTGTTGTCTGCTGATAATACTCAAATGTTTGCTCTATCTTTAATATTAGGTGTCATCCAGATTATGTTAGGAATGTTTATTAAGATCTTTAATCGTATAAAACAGTTCGGGTTTAAACATGCCCTATCATCTATAGGATGGTTTGCATTTATAATAAGTTTTGCCGCAGCATATTTATTACCAAAGGTTTTACCTATGATGGGAATCATTCATACGGGGCTTCTAATTGCCTCGGGAGTATTAATCGTATTCTTTAATTCTCCAGGTAAAAATATTGTAATGAATATTGGCTCTTCATTGTGGGATGCATATAATATGGCAACGGGGTTACTGGGCGATATACTATCGTATTTACGATTGTTTGCTCTTGGATTATCGGGTGGAATATTGGCCACTGTTTTTTCGAGTTTAGCACTGGGAATGAGTCCAGACAACGCTATTTTGGGGCCAATTGTTACAATATTGATCTTCTTAATAGGTCATGCTATAAACATCTTTATGAATACTCTTGGAGCTTTTGTGCACCCGCTACGACTTACATTTGTTGAGTTTTATAAGAACTCAGAATTTATTGGAGGTGGCAAGAAATATACTCCATTTGCTAAATATTGAAATTTTAACACGAGATATAAAAATAGAATTCATAAATAACATTATAAATTAAAAGTAAATAGATGGAAACAAATTTAATAATTGCCTATATGGGTATAGCAATTATGCTAGCACTTGCTGGTATTGGAAGTGCATATGGTGTTAGTATTGTAGGTAGCGCCGCAATTGGTGCATCTAAGAAGGTAGATGGAAAGTTTGGTAACTTTTTGGTATTAACTGCTCTACCGGGAACACAAGGCCTATATGGTTTTGCAGGTTACTATATGTTCCAAAGTATCTTTAATATTTTAACTCCTGAAATTACAGCTATTCAGGCTGCGGCTACTTTTGCAGCCGGATTGGCTCTTGGGTTAGTGGGTCTTTTATCATCAATCCGTCAAGGACAAGTTTGTGCTAATGGTGTGGTATCTATAGGTCAGGGAAATGATGCATTCGGGAATACTCTTATTCTTGCTGTTTTCCCAGAACTTTATGCAGTTATTGCTTTTGCTGCAGCTTTCCTAATTGGCTCAGCTGTTGCATTATAAGAATACTGCAAGTTAAAAGGACTACTGTCTAAAATAAAATGATTGTAAGGGGTATATTTTTATGAATATATCCCTTATTGTATTCTATCAATTCCTATATCAATCATTGATGAAGGGTCTTCTACAGGTTCGAGATGTGTATCCACAGTAACAGGTTCATCAAACATATTAATGATGTGCTCTTCAATCTTATCGGCACAGTCGTGACCTCGCTTAACACTCCAGTTGCCAGGAACCAAAAGATGAAAGAAGATAAATTTGCGCTGTCCGGCCGTGCGAGTCATTAATGAGTGATATTCTACTTGATGCGATTTCAAGGAATCGAGATACGATGTTATTTTGTTAAGATCTTCTTCAGGTATTGTACCATCCATAAGCCCCCTTGCAGAACGCTTTAACAGTCTGTAGCCGGTGTACATGATGTTTAACGCTACGAAAAGTGCAATTATGGGGTCTACTATATACCATCCGGTAAACCTTACAATTGCAATTCCAACGATTACTCCTGCAGACGTCCAAACATCGGTCAAAAGATGTCTCCCGTCTGCTTCGAGTATTAATGATTTTCTTTTCTTTCCATTGAATATAAGTGTAGCCCCTACTCCTAAATTTACCATTGATGCAATAAATGATAAGAGTAGTCCTAAATCTACATTTTCTATAGATACTGGGTAAAATATTCTGGGTAAAGCACTTCTAATTATACTAAAAGCAGCAATAATAATGAGAGCCCCTTCAGCAGCACTAGAAAAGTACTCAGCTTTGCTATGACCATACATATGCTTAGTATCGGCTGGCTTTTGCGATATATTTAGCATTACTACTGCAAATATTGCAGCAAAAAGATTCACAAAAGACTCAAGTGCATCAGACATAAATCCCACTGATCCTGTTATATAGTATGCATAGGATTTTAAAAGTATTGTTACTATAGCAGCACCAATTGATAAATATAAAAACCGTTGAAGTGGAACCTTTTTCATTTGCATATGCTCTATAGCATAATAATTATTTATAAATGTATTGTATATTTCACGATTCAAAAATACAAAAAATTGTTCATCTAACTAGACTGCAAGTTAATTTGAGTTAAACATTTATGTTGTAATCGATCTATCTGCTGATACCATAATTTAAGATAGTATTCTGTTTTAGAGAGTAATCCTTTTTCATTATCTTTGCATTCGCTATTTTATATTTTTATGCCATAGCTTTACATAAGCGCAAAAGCATTGTATTTAAATGGCAAATAATTATATTTTGAATTTAACTGAATATATAGAGTATGTTTGAAAATTTAAGTGATAGACTAGAACGGTCGTTTAAAATATTAAAAGGTCAGGGAAAGATTACCGAAATTAATGTTGCTGAAACATTAAAAGAGGTACGTCGTGCTTTACTAGATGCCGACGTAAACTATAAGACTGCAAAGGAATTTACCGAAACAGTCAAAGAAAAAGCCCTCGGTCAGGATGTACTCAATGCAGTAAAACCAGAACAGTTGATGGTAAAGATAGTTCATGATGAACTAGCACTACTGATGGGAGGTACTGCAGAAGATATCAATATAAAAGGTAATCCAGCAATTATTTTAATGTCGGGTCTGCAAGGATCGGGAAAGACCACCTTCTCGGGTAAGCTGGCCAACATGATCAAAAGCAAAAGGGGTAAGAACCCTCTTCTTGTTGCTGGCGACGTTTATCGCCCTGCTGCTATTGAACAGTTGAAGGTGCTGGGTGAACAGATTGGTGTGCCTGTTTATTTTGAAGAGGACAACAAGAACCCTGTAAAGATTGCAAAGAATGCTATCGAATATGCTCGTCAACACGGCAGAGATTTAGTTATTATCGACACTGCTGGACGACTAGCTATTGATGAGGAGATGATGGCTGAAATTGAGGCTATCAAAAAAGCTGTGAATCCTCAGGAAATTCTTTTTGTGGTGGATGCGATGACCGGACAGGATGCTGTGAATACCGCAAAAGAATTTAATGAGCGTCTGAACTTCAATGGAGTCGTTCTTACTAAGCTTGATGGTGATACTCGTGGTGGTGCCGCTCTGTCGATTCGCTCAGTAGTTGATAAGCCAATTAAATTTGTAGGTACAGGAGAAAAACTTGATGCTATTGATGTATTTCACCCCGAGCGTATGGCCGACCGTATTTTGGGTATGGGTGACGTGGTTACACTTGTTGAAAAGGCTCAAGAGCAGTACGATGAAGTAGAGGCTAGACGTCTGCAGAAGAAGATAGCAAAAAATCAGTTCGATTTCAACGACTTTATTTCTCAGATTCAGCAGATTAAGAAGATGGGTAACCTAAAGGATCTTGCATCTATGATACCTGGAGTGGGCAAACAGATTAAAGATCTAGATTTTGATGATGATGCATTTAAGGGTATCGAAGCAATAATACACTCTATGACACCACAAGAACGCTCTAATCCGGAGATTCTAAATGGTAGTCGCCGTGCACGCATAGCTAAAGGTAGTGGCACCGATGTTCAGGAGGTGAATAAGCTCATTAAACAGTTTGATGAGACTCGCAAGATGATGCGCAAGATGACTACTGGCGGAGGTAGACAAGCTATGAGAAATTTGAGAAGACGATAATAGTATTATAGAGAGTTAATTACTATACAACTTTGAGACAACGGACTAAAATATCATCTTAATAAATATTAGATAATTAGCACTCTAAATTGAGTAACATCACTATAGGAAATTGGCAAATCAATTACTAACTATGAAATTAATAGACGGGAAAGCAGTTGCTGCAAGAATAAAGGAGGAGATTGCCGCTGAGGTAGAAAGCATAAAAGCAACAGGAGGCAAAGTACCTCATTTGGCTGCTGTACTTGTTGGTCACGACGGTGGAAGTGAAACCTATGTAGCGAACAAGGTAAAGGCTTGCGAGCAGGTGGGATTTAAATCTTCATTAATCAGATATGAGGATGATGTCACTGAAGACGAGCTTCTTGCATGTGTTGACAAGCTAAATAATGATGACGATATTGATGGTTTTATCGTTCAGTTACCCCTTCCCTCACACATCTCAGAAACTAAAGTAACTGAGGCAATTGACTACCGCAAAGATGTAGATGGATTTCATCCGGTAAACGTTGGGAGGATGTCTCTTGGTATGTCATGCTTTCTATCAGCTACCCCTTCGGGAATTGTGGAGTTGCTTAAAAGATACAACATTGATACTAAAGGTAAACATTGTGTTGTTTTAGGTAGAAGTAATATTGTAGGTAAACCTGTATCTATGTTGATGCTTCAAAAAGCAAACCCGGGCGATTGTACCGTTACAATTTGCCATAGCCGCACTAAGAACATAAAAGAGATTACTCTACAGGCCGATATAATTATTGCTGCATTGGGTGTACCTGAATTCTTAAAAGGTGATATGGTTAAGGAGGGTGCTGTAGTGATAGATGTTGGTACTACCCGTGTACCTAACAATACAACCAAATCTGGCTTTAAACTTACAGGTGATGTTCTCTTTGATGAGGTTGCTCCAAAGTGTTCATATATTACTCCGGTGCCTGGTGGTGTGGGACCTATGACTATTGTTTCTTTATTGAAAAACACTCTTCTTTCAGCTAAAAAAGAGGTGTATAAGTAGTTTTTTTTAACGACTCACCTTTATCAGCACCACACCTACTAAAGTCCAAAAAAGTTCACGGATACGTTTGCAAAGGCTTACAAATACTCCATATGCAAGTGGTATTGAAAGTATGCCATAAACAATTACAAAACCCCCTTCGCGGGCACCCATTTGCATAGGCATAAAAAAGAAGAGGTTTGAAATGAGCGACTGTAATGATTCTATCAAAACACTATCACCAAATGTGATGGGTCTATTTATGGCCTGCATCATAAGTATAACTTCAACACAAATTAGTATTCGGGCAAAAAACTCTAACGATAGCGAAAAAAAGAAATCTCTTTTGCGATTCTTATAGAGATCGGATATAAGCTCGTCCATTTGGTTTATTTTCTCTTGATTACCATTCCTATATTCTTTTATCTTTTTTCCTATGAAGGGTAAACGACTGGATATAATTAATGCTCTGTTAACACCACCACGAGTATAAACCCTATATGCCCAAAGAAGTAAAAGGAAAGTAGTACCCGTTGAGATTATTATACCAATCTCAACTGAATCTGAGATCACAGGAACGAGAAAAAACAGAAGCGGTATTGACACCATCCAAAAGATAAAATGCGCTACAAAGTGCATCATTGTGGAGAGTAAGACAGAGGATGTGGATTTTTGAAGACCAAGTTCTGACTGTAGTTCAATAATTTTATATGGTTCTCCACCCATTAAACCAAATGGAGTTATGTAGTTTATTGCAAATCCACTAATTGTTAACTTCAGTAGCCTGAAAAAACCTATTTTTTTTGTTTCTTTGCTACCATCTCGTAAGATAATATAAAGAGATAATGCATTAATCATATACACAATTAACCACATCCCTATAATTGGAACATACCACCAACCGGTCTGTTTCATATCTCTCCAGATATTACCTAAACCTATTGAGTAAACCATAATTCCCAGTGCGAGTGCACCTAGAATAAAAAAGACATTCTTAGCTATCTTTGCTTTCTTCACTATACTTACTAAGTTACATGCGCTTACTTATCTACAGCCTATGTGTATCTATAAAGATATCTTAATCGATTTTCCAAGCGCCAGATGTTTACTTATAAAGAATTTAATATTTCGTAATTAATAAAAGAAAGAAATTCCTATCTATTTTCTGAAAGGAGCTTTCACTATTTCCGCTTTTAATAATTTGCTTCTCACTTTAATAGCTATCTCACTACCAAGTTTGGCATGATCTATTTTTACATATCCCATACCAATACCTTTCTTTAGTACAGGAGACATTGTACCTGAAGTAACATTACCAATAACCTCGTCGTTAAGATTTACAATCTCGTAACCTTGACGTGGGATACCCCTGTCTTTTAATTCAAAGCAGCATAATTTCTTCGAGACTCCTTCCGACTTTAGCTTTTCTAATTTCTCTCTACCAATAAATGGTTTATTATCGGCAAATTTTGTAATCCATCCTAATCCCGATTCTAGTGGTGTGGTAACATCATCAAGTTCATGACCGTACAAACAATATCCCATCTCAAGTCTCAAGGTATCTCTTGCGCCCAGTCCAATTGGCTTTATTCCGAACTCTTCTCCTGCTTCAAAAATAGCATCCCATATTTTTAAACCCTCTTTTGGATAGAAATACAACTCAAATCCACCGGCACCAGTGTATCCGGTATTTGAAACAATTACATTCTCTACATCGGCAAACTGTGTAGTTACAAATTCATATGAAGGAATTGTAGAAATATCTATTTTAGTAAGCTTCTGCAATGTTTCTAAAGCTTTCGGTCCTTGTACTGCAAGCTGTGCCATATTGCCTGAAGCGTTCTCAAGAATTGCACCCTCACTATTCCATTTCTGGCACCACTCCCAATCTTTGTCAATATTAGCAGCATTTACAACCATAAGATACTTCTCTGATTCGTAAAAGTAAAGAATAAAATCATCTACTATTCCACCGTTCTCATTTACAAAACAGGTATATTGCGCTTTACCTATCTGAAGTTTTGTTACATCATTACTTGTAATCTTTTGAAGATAGTTTAGTGCTTTTGGGCCTTTCACCCAAAATTCACCCATATGCGATACGTCAAATACACCTACATTATTAACCACGGTTTGGTGCTCGTCAATAATACCTGTATACTCAATAGGCATATTATAACCTGCAAATTCGTGCATTTTAGCACCTAGTGATATATGAAGTTCTGTAAAAGGAGTCTGTTTCATTTTGGATAGATATTTATGTAAATGATGATTTAATTTTCTTTAGCCACCAACTCGGCAATTTTCACAATCACCTTAGAAGCTTTTTCGAGAGCAGGTATTGGCAAAAACTCATATTTACCATGAAAATTCAAACCACCTGCAAAGATGTTGGGACAAGGCAACCCCATGAACGAGAGTTTAGAACCGTCAGTACCACCACGTATTGGTTTTACAATTGGCTTAATATCCAGTTCTTTCATAGCACGATGTGCATAGTCAACTATATGCATTACAGGCTCAATTTTTTCTCTCATATTATAATACTGATCCTTCATATCTAGTGTGATACGATTATCATATTTTTTATTGAGTTCATCAACTATATTGCTAAGAGTTTTTTTGCGTTCTTCAAATATATCTCTGTCATGATCTCTTATAATGTATGACATTTTAGAGTCTTCTACTGTACCATTGAGAGCAATCAAATGGAAAAAACCTTCATAATCCTGAGTATGTTCAGGACGTTCTTCCTGGGGTAACATCGATGCTAGTTCATTAGCAATATGAAGAGCATTAATCATCTTATCCTTAGCATAACCGGGATGCACATTTCTTCCCTGAATTTCTAACTTGGCGTATGCTGCATTAAAATTCTCATATTCAAGCTCACCAATTTCACTACCATCCATCGTATAGGCCCAGTTCGCTCCAAATTTCTTAACGTCAAATTTATCAGCACCTCTACCAATTTCTTCATCCGGTGTGAACGCTATGCGTATTTTACCATGCTCAATTTCAGGATGATCGATAAGATATTGCATAGCATCCATAATTTCTGCTATCCCTGCCTTATCATCGGCACCCAAAAGTGTTTTGCCATCTGTAACAATAATATCATCTCCTTTGAATTTCAACAAATCAGTAAAATCTTTAGGAGAAAGTATTACATTGTTAGCCTCATTAAGAACAATGTCTTCTCCATTGTAATTTTTTATGATAGTAGGATTTACATCTTTACCACTCATGTCTGGACTAGTATCAAAGTGCGATATGAAACCTATTACAGGTACATCTTTCTTTGTTGTATTAGCAGGCAGAGTTGCCATAAGATAGCAATTGTTATCTAAACTAACATCAACCAATCCCATCTCAAGGGCTTCTTTCTCTACTTCTTTTGCTAGATTAAACTGCTTTTGAGTACTTGGAGTCTGTGAACTGTTCTCGTCAGACTGAGTATCAATTCGAGCATATTTAATAAAACGATCTACAATTGTCATGATTTTACTTTTTTGATTTGAATGTTATTTCAAAGTTAAAGCTACATTGGTCTTACAAAGATAAATAATTGACCCGAATAGTAAAAATCTAATTACTCTTTTGTATCTACAAAAAATATACTATCTTTGCAGTTGGGTAAGTCCTATACGGCCAGCTCCCATTGAATCCCCCAGGTCTTGATCGAAGCAAGGGTATTTGGTTGTAGCGGCGCGATATAGTAAGCTTACCCTTTTTTTATTAAAAAAAACGAAATCCCCCACTCATACGCTTTAATACGTAGAATGGGGGATTTTATTCGTTTATTATATTTCCGTCAGGCTATCTTGGGAAGAATCTTGTTGTCTATTGAGTATCTTCCAGCACCAATAAGCACAGAACCTGCAAATACTATTAACAGATCTAAAGCGTGACCATACTGCATAAAACTATCACCTGCAGACAGATGTGTAATTAAGGCAACCACCATTGTTCCTGTAAGCATTAGAGCAGCAGGTCTGAAAAACAATCCCAGAGCAAAAAGAATTCCACCAACTGATTCAGTAAAAGCTGCTAGAAAGCCCCAGAATGCATGACCTGAATTAATACCGAAATTAGACATAGTACTACCTACCATTGTCCATGTTTCTACTCCTCCTGTTATTTTTGGTAAACCATGCAGGAATATTGTTACCCCAATTCCAAATCTTAATATAAGCCAACCAAGTTGTAATAAATCGTTTTTTCTTTTCATTTTTATATTTGTAATTAATTCTATTTTTTTTGAAAATTATGTTGTGCTCTCGTATAATTCAGTTTTAATATGTAAAATAGAATTGAATGATGAGTAAACCATCAACTATGGTTATTTGTTTATCTCTCACATATAGATTTAATTTATATATCAACTTATACAAATACTATAAAAAAAACCGGAAGCCTATAAGACTTCCGGTTTTATCTGATAAGTATTTTAAATATTAGTTCTCTCCTTGTCTTGCAGAGTAGCTAATCTTTAAAGCATATGCTTGACGTAACGCTTGTTTTACATCAGTAATATACTGCATACGAGTATTTTCATCCGCCTTAATTGATACAGTCATTAAAGGCTGATCGGCTTCGTTCATACTTGCTTTCTCTTGTGCGATATAATTTTGGATATCTTCAACCTGAGCAAATCTATCATTAAGCTGCATTTGTGTACCAGTACCTAAATTGGCATCCATTGCTGGTCCTATATTAATATAGGTAACTAATGATTTTTTTTCAAGTTTTTGCACTTCAGAAGCAGTAGGCAACTTCATTTGCACCATCAAAGTTTCTGAGCGCATAGTAGTTGTTACCATAAAGAAAAACAGTATGGCGAAAACCAAGTCTGGCATAGATGCTGTATTTAGCGCAGGCATCTCTTTTTTACCGCTCTTATTAAATTTTCCCATAATTATTATTCTCCTCCATAATTTTTAGGTTCAGCTTCTGAGATACGTTGAGGATAAAGTTTGTTAATTTGATTCTTCTGATCCTCTGTAAGTTCCTCATAGCTTGTCCCGAAATACTTTCTCGACCCTTCTTCTCTTAGTTCGTTATAAGCTCTAACAACCTCATTCTGTACAGCAATATATGCACTATATCTTGTAGTGGCATCATTCTGAATAGAAATAACGTGATTAGAAGTTACAGGAACAATTCCGATAGGTGCCCCGAAATCTTCTTCTATTAACTGAGGTAGACTCGGATTATTTGCTTCATTTAGCACAAAGCCTTTTATAACATCCTTCATCGCAGATCTGCCTCCTCCTCCTTCTAGATCGTTCTCATTAGCATAAACTACTACTCCTTGTTGATCCTGAAGTAATATTTCATTCTGAGCATTCACAAGCACAACCAATAGGTTTCTTCTTTGAACTTCAACTGAAGTTTCTTCCTCTGATTGTGGTGGTGGAGGTAAACGTCTAGCCAATCCAGAGTCTACATCCATACTTGAAACCATTAGGAAGTAGCACAGCAACAGAAAAGAAACGTCAGCCATGGAGCTTGCATTTATTCCTGGAACTTTTCTATTTGTTTTTGGCATATTAAACCTTTTTTTAATTCTTAAACATTGCTGTTTAGAAATACCTTTATAAAATTATTTCTTTCTCTTTAACAGTGGTGTAAAAAATATTGCTAACACTGTTAGAATCAGCATAAAATAACATGAATACAACCACATATCTGTCATTTTCAACCTTCCCGGCACATTATCGGGTCCATCATATCCAGGAATATTCATTAAAGAACTATCACCAATGGTATATGTTACAAATAACAATGCTGCCAATGCCACAAGTACTACAAAACCTCCTAATGCTTTCTTTGGAGCTTCTTTCAATTTTTTAGCAAAATCAAATATTGCAAATGCTATAAGCACAACAATAGTGATTGCTAATAATACATAACACCAGTACAATAAAAGATCTGTAAATTTAGGCTGTGCCATATCAGCTGCTATCTTCTGACTTGCAGGAGCTTCACCGCCCAAGAAAAACAGCCCTAATACGATAATTGAGATAACTACCCCAATTATCAATGTTGTTCTGGATGTTCTATGAATTTTAGTTACAGCCATCTTATTACAAGTTTTTATATTTTACGTTATATTTGATAACTAGATCAAGGAAAGTAATAGAAGCGTCTTCCATTTTATTAAGGATGCCTTCCATTTTTGATAAGATGTAGTTATAAATTACTTGAAGTATCAAAGCAACAATCAAACCACCTACAGTCGTGATCAAAGCAACTTTCATACCACCAGCAACAATTGTAGGGCTCATATCACCTGCTCTTTGAATATTATCAAATGCCTGAACCATACCAATAACTGTTCCCAAGAAACCAAGAGATGGTGCAATCGCAATAAACAGTGTAATCCAAGACAAGTTTCTTTCTAGTAAACCTGATTGTACGCCACCGTAAGAAACAATAGAGCGTTCTACCTCTTCTGCACCTTGGTCAAGTCTCAGTAATCCCTGATAGACAATAGATGCTATAGGTCCTCTTGTATCGCGTGCAATATCTTTTGCAGCTTCTACATCACCTCTATCTAAAGCATCGCCAACTTTGTCAAGTAATGAATCTGGATCAACATCTGCTAAACTTAGGTAAATAATTCTTTCAAGAGAGAAAGCCAAACCTAAGATTAAACATATAGCGACAGCACTCATAAATCCTGCACCACCTTCTATAAATTTAACCTTCAATGCTTGGTGAAAACCAGCAGATGATTCCTGAACAGCTGCTTGAGTAGAAGCAACTTGTTCTGTTTGTTCTCCAGGGGTTGTTTCTTGTGCGAAAAGAACCGAAGACAATCCTACAGACATCATTCCGAAGATTGCTAAAATTGCAAATAACTTTTTCATTGTGTGTTCAATTTTGTTGATTAATGATCTTTTAATTTGTTTATTTATTAATGATTTTTGATTTCTCTATCTTAATAACTTTTTCCAATATCTTTATTAGACTTTATTGTTCTACTTCTACATTGAGCGGAGAGAGCGGGATTCGAACCCGCGATACACTTTTGGCGTATACACGCTTTCCAGGCGTGCCTCTTCAACCACTCGAGCATCTCTCCAAAAGAGGGACGTCCCGGAAACGGGCGCAAATTACTAAAAATATTTCAATCCCGCTCAATTTAGTGTGCAAATTTACTGAATTTATCAATTATATGCTACACCATGATGAAATTATTTTAAAAAACCTATTGTCAGCTTCAAATCACGATTCTATTTTTAACCCAAACATACGGTTAACATTCTGATTAGTAATATCAATTACCGCATCCACTTCCAACTGCCATATATCAGAAAGTTTATTAACAATAAACCTTAAATACGATGATTCATTGCGTTTTCCTCTATAGGGTACTGGTGAAAGATAAGGTGAATCAGTTTCCATAACCAGGCGATCTTTGGGACAGTGAATTAATGAATCACTCATTCCTGAGTTCTTAAAAGTAACCACCCCATTAACTCCAATCATAAAATTGTTGAGTTCCAGAATATTATTCAACTCATCTCTCGAACCGCCAAAACTGTGAAACACCCCTCTAAGCGATCTCTCTCCTACCCTCTTAATACTATTTATTACCTCTTTAGTAGCGTTCCTGAAATGAATTGAAACCGGCAGATTCTTCTCTGCACTCCATTTTAGCTGCTCTTCAAAAACTGATATCTGCTCGGCCTGTAAAGTACTATCCCAATATAAATCAATACCAATCTCCCCCACAGCAATATAATCGTTGCTGTTGAGTTCGTTATTTATAATTTCAATTTGATGTTTCCAATCTTTTGTTACACTAGTTGGATGAAGCCCCATCATTGGAATGAATAAGTCGGGATATTGCGATACACAAGACTTTAGATCGATAATAGATGAAACATCAATATTTGGCAGTAGAACCTTTTTAATATCTGCATTGTAGGCTCTTAAAACCACATCTGCCAAATCACCTTTAAATTCTTCTGCAAAAATATGAGCATGTGTATCTACCATATTTATTCTGCTATCTCACCCTTTCTATAATAGTATACAATACCATACTCTCTGTTTCTATCTAGTCGTTTTTCGGAAGGTATTTCCAAACTGTTTTTTTCAACCTCTTCCCAAATGTCATAAATCACCCTATCCACTTTCTCGCGATAAGCTGCAACTTCATCCATCACTCTTTGCGTGCTTTTTTGATGTAATTTCTGAGTTTGATATCCCTCTTTAAATATAGAAAACATCACTTTAACCTTGGCTATAGATGGATTATAAATTGGAACACCACCCTTTGAAATACGTTCATTCTCTCCCTTTATTATTTTCTCTCCCCACTTCATGATATATTCATTTGAAGTAAGGTCTGGAACAACCATATTAGTATTTTCAAGGTTATAATACTCAAGTTGCGACTCTTTAATCTCTGCTCGCACTACAGACATATATAAAACCTGCACAAAGTGAGATATATACATACGAGCATTTTTCACTTTCCCCTGAAATGTTTTATTTGCCTTCACTTGAATATCGTGCATACGGTGATAACGAGAACAAAGAATCTCAAATTGATTCAACACATTCTTTGACTCTTGCAGAGTCTTAGTGGTTATCTGCAACTCTTTAAAATCTGTCTTCTCTGCTTTCTCTATAGCTATTTTAAGTGCTTTTATCCGTGCGGCGTCGGTATTTGGTAATCTTCTATATGGCATCCGCTTATATCTTTTAAAACTATTTTTCTCTGTGCATCAGTTGCCCAGAAAGATCTATTAAATCATTTTTACGAGCTTCAGACACATTGATTGATGATAAACAATCTAAAGATGCAAGATAATACTTTTCTATTAGATTCTCTACTAATACCTTCAATTTTAATTCATCATAAATATTTTTAACAGCATTAATTTTCTGCTCCGGTTCAAACACATCAGCAGTCAGCCATTTGTATAGTTCAGTTTTTTGTAATTCGTTTGAGCTCTTAAGAGCTTTAATAAGTAAATATGTTTTTTTATTACTTAAGATATCACCTCCGGGTTTCTTTCCAAATGTT
The DNA here is from genome assembly GCA_964605035.1 of uncultured Proteiniphilum sp. Taxonomy (GTDB): domain Bacteria; phylum Bacteroidota; class Bacteroidia; order Bacteroidales; family Dysgonomonadaceae; genus Proteiniphilum. The sequence continues at coordinate 21,658 of CAZSBA010000021.1, forward strand.
TTAAAATCGCCATATACATCCAACAGATCATCTTTAAGTTGAAAAGCAAGTCCCAAGTTAATACCAAACTGATACAATGCCTCTGCATCCTGTGCTGGCGCGTCAGACACAATTGCACCCAATTTCAAAGAACATCCTATAAGAACAGCCGTTTTGAGTCTTATCATAGTCAGATACTCTTCCTCAGTAACATCCATGCGTTGCTCAAAATCTAAATCGTACTGCTGCCCAACACATATTTCCATTGCTGTTTGAGAAAATGCTTCAATAACCGGTTTTAAATACTTCTCAGGAACACGGGCAACGTACTTGTATGCTTCTATTACCATTGCATCACCAGATAAAATGGCTGTATTGGTATTCCATTTCTTATGAACAGTAGCACTCCCACGCCTCATATCAGCTTTATCCATAAGATCATCATGAAGAAGAGAGAAATTATGAAAAATCTCTACTGCCAAAGCAGGACTCACTGCAACTTCAATATCTTTCTCAAACAGGTCGGCTGCCAATAAAGTAAGGATAGGACGAATCCTTTTACCTCCTAAAGAAAACACATATACCGGTGGATCAAAAAGAGATCGTGGCTCATCATTAACCAAAACTTTTCGTAGTTCTTCATTTATCCTTCTTTCAAGAAAGTCGGTTCTGCTATTCATAGTCCATTAAAATTGATAGAAATTATATATAAAAAAGCTGCTTCCCTTTTACGAAAAGCAGCTTCTTAATTCTTATTTTGCCTTATAAGCCTGTAACTATTATTAAGAACAAGCCATATTAATCTTAGCTTTGCAGGCGGAATACAACTGGTAGTGTAAAACGTACACGTACTGCAGATCCTCTTTGTTTACCTGGTTTCCATTTGGGCATTTGCTGAATAACTCGAAGAGCTTCCCTGTCTAACGAAGGGTCAACTCCACGCACTACCTGTACGTCAGTAATGCTTCCATCTTTTTCCACAACGAAGTTACAAATAACCCTTCCCTGAATACCATTCTCCTGTGCAATAACAGGGTATCTGATATTATCACTAAGGAACTGCATCATTGCTGCGTTACCTCCCGGATATTCAGGTTGTTCTTCAACAACCACAAAAATCTCTTCAGTAACTTCTTCCTCTTTAGGTTGTGGTGGTGGTGGTGGAACATAAGCTTGTACTTGTCGTTGAGACTGATCATCTTCAACATTAATCTCAAACTTAGTTTCAACCTCTTCTTCTACTACCTCAATAATCTCAGGTGTTTCTGGTTCAGGTGGTGGTGGTGGAGGTGGCGGGGTTGGTTCACGTCGAGTAATTTCAATCTCCTCTTCAGCCAATACATCCTGAACGATAATGGTCTCATCCAACTTTTGTGTTGATGTAGACCATTCAAAAGCAAAGAAAAGAACAGAAACACCCAATACTAATCCCATAAGGATAAAGGTCCCTCTGTGCGTTTCCAGATTCGCTTTTGATGATTTTTTTACTTCATCTTTGTTCATTGTGAATAATTTTTTATCTACTTCATAATTTGTTTTCGACTGCCTAGATTGCAAAAATAGCTATTTTTTTCAATAGGCCCACTATTTTGATAGAATTTTATCCAAATAGTTTAATCTGATTTCAATTTATTGCCTAACCTTGTATATATCTTTCAAATTCCTTCCATACCCGTCATAGTCTAATCCATAGCCTACTATAAAGTCGTTTGGAATTTCAAGGGCAACATATTCAAGATCTATTTTTTTTACAAGTGCTGCAGGTTTAAAAAGCAGAGTTGCAATCTTTATTCCCGCCGGCTTAAGATTCCCCAATTCTTTCAGAAGAGAAGTCATGGTGTTACCACTATCAACAATATCTTCAACAATTACAACTTCACGCCCTTCAATGCTTTCGTTTAAACCCAGCACCTCCTGCACATGCTCTGTAGATGATGTTCCCCTGTAAGAAGCCAATCTAACAAAAGTTATCTCACTTGGAATCGTAACCTCTTTCATTAGCTCGCCTGCAAACATAAAAGAACCATTCAGAACTGCAAGAAATATCGGATTCTTATCCTTTAAATCGGCATTTATCTGCTGCGCTATTCGTTTTATCTCCAGTTCAATCACCTCTTGTTCTATAAAGAGTTCAAACTGTTTGTCTTTAATGGTGATCACCTTTTTCAATTTTCGGGATTTTTTTTGAACGGCAAAATTACAATTTTTTATATTGACAATGAAATGAAATCATTAAAATCTCTCTCGTTAAGAAATAATTCTTTCTCTTCATTTGAATAAATGCGGCAATCAGGTACTGGCAAAAACCTCCTTAAGCCAGCCACACAGCTATATATAAAATCAGAAATAAATTTGGGAGTAACTTTTAGCAATTTATACAGAAAAGCATCAGATTGTAATTTAGCAAACAATAATGTCACCGCCTCCGATCTATATTTAAGTTTTGCCAATCTTTTATTTAATTTTAAATCCTTAATTTCGATTATTGCAATAGAGTTTACACTCTTTTCAATATTCAAATAGGCCTGCATATCATTATAGAAGTCACTCTCCAAAGCAGCAAATCTAAAAAGCCTGCTTTTGTCTCTATCAACAACCCATTGTACCCACCGGTTGCAAAAACGGCATTCGCCATCATAAAAAAGAATATACATTTCTGTTGCTGTCATTCTGTCCCTTTACAAACACTTTGGCATGGATTTTGAATATTTTAGTCCGCAATCTGAATAAACAAATATAATAAACATTTCGTTTATATATCTAAGATAAGATAAATATGAATCCATTCAAAATAAATAATGCTAGTGATAAAGACATTGAAAGTAATATATCATTCATAACAGGCGAGTTCACTGTCGGCGATACCGTAGTAGATGAAAAAGAATTGCCCGAATCGATACCAGTACTTCCTTTAAAAGATACAGTTGTGTTTCCCGGGATCACTATACCTATATCAGTAGGACGTAAAAAATCAATAGAACTTATCAAGTCTCTTCCCAAAGGCAAGCGATACATAGGACTTGTTTGTCAGAAAGATGCTACTATCGAAGATCCTAAACCTGAAGAAATATATCAAGTAGGAGTAATTGCAGAAGTTCTGCGAGTAATGGAATTTTCAGAGGACAATTACAGTATCATAATACAGGCAAAACAGCGATTCCAATGGTTCGACATGACACAGACCGATCCTTATTTGCGTGCAAACTACAAAATAAAGGAATATATAAAACCCGACAAAGACGATAAAGAATTTGATGCAGTTCTCGACTCTATACGAGAAAATATGCTCAATATACTTAATACTATTGGCGATCCTCCAAAAGATCTAGTTCAAACACTAAGTCATGAAGGGTTCACACCCATGTTGGTTAGCTATTGCGGTACTAACATGCCAATTGAAAGCTCCGAGAAACAAGAGATTCTTGTAATTGACGACGAAAAAGAACAAGCCTATCGTCTTTTAAACAAGCTCAGTCGCCAGTTGCAAATCATCGAAATGAAGATGGATATACAGCTGAAGACACGCGAAGACCTCAGTCAACAACAAAAAGAATACTTCCTGCAGCAGCAGATTAAAACAATACAAGAAGAGCTGGGCGGCAACTCGCAGCAGGCTGAAATTGATGAATTCAGAAAAAAGGCAAAAAACAAAAAATGGAGTGCCGAAGTGGCAGAAATATTTGAAAAAGAAGTGCAAAAGTTAGAAAGACTAAATCCGCATGCACCCGACTTCTCCGTTCAGTACGGATACCTTCAAACCATTCTCGAGCTTCCTTGGAACGAATACACCACAGACAATTTCAATTTAAAAAATGCCCAAAAGGTACTCGACAGAGACCACTTCGGCATGGAAAAAGTAAAAGAGCGTATAATTGAACACCTTGCAGTATTAAAACTAAAAGGAGATCTAAAATCGCCTATAATATGCCTGTACGGACCTCCCGGGGTTGGTAAAACATCACTTGGCAAATCAATTGCCGAAGCAATAAATCGTAAATACGTCCGCGTTTCTTTAGGAGGCCTGCACGATGAGTCGGAAATACGCGGTCACCGCCGTACATATATTGGAGCTCTACCGGGCAGAATAATTCAAAACATACAAAAAGTGGGCTCTTCTAATCCCGTTTTTGTATTAGATGAGATAGATAAATTAGGCTCCGATTTCAGAGGCGACCCATCTTCGGCACTGCTTGAGGTACTAGATCCGGAGCAAAACAATGCCTTCCACGATAACTACCTGGCTATCGACTTCGACCTGTCGAAGGTGTTGTTTATTGCAACTGCCAATAATTACAATGCTATTCCCCGAGCCTTACTCGATCGTATGGAACTGATAAATGTTGGAGGCTACATCACCGAAGAGAAAATAGAGATTGCCCATCGCCACCTAGTTCCCAAAGAGTTAGAGAATCATGGAATTGATAAGAAATCGTTCTCAATACCAAAGACTACTCTACAAAAAATAGTAGAAAATTATACACGTGAATCGGGTGTAAGAGAGCTAAACAAGAAAATTGCCAAGATAATGCGTCGTGTGGCACGAAAGATTGCTTCAGAAGAAGTATATCCAAAATCACTTAAAGTAAAAGATCTCAAAGACTATTTGGGTATTGAAGATTATACAAGAGAGCAATATCAGGGTAATGATTATGCAGGAGTTGTAACCGGCTTGGCTTGGACAGCCGTTGGCGGTGAAATTCTTTATGTAGAAAGCTCGCTCAGTCGGGGAAAAGGATCCAAGCTAACCCTTACCGGAAACCTTGGAGATGTCATGAAAGAGTCGGCCATGCTTGCTATGGAATATATCCAGTCGCATGCCGAGGAACTCAACATCAATCCCGTAATATTTGAACAATACAACACCCACGTCCACGTCCCCGAGGGCGCAATACCCAAAGATGGTCCTTCTGCGGGCATCACAATGATCACCTCACTTGTGTCGAGCTACACACAGCGCAAAGTGAGAGCTAATCTTGCAATGACAGGCGAAATAACTCTTCGCGGTAAAGTCCTACCAGTTGGAGGCATACGCGAAAAGATATTAGCCGCAAAACGTGCCGGTATCACAGAAATTATACTGTGCAAGGATAACAAAAAAAATATAGAAGAGATAAACGATATATATATCAAAGGGCTTACCTTCCACTACGTAAGCGATGTAAGAGAAGTACTAGATATTGCTCTACTTAAAGACAAGGTGAAGAATCCAAAACAGTTTATCAAAACCTCATAAACCTTTTCTCCAAAATTTTAAACATAAAAAAGCCCCTTCATTTCTGAAGAGGCTTTTTTATGTTTCTATAAAGAGATGTTTTATTCAGCGTAATATCTAAAATCTTTCAACATATCTTTTAATCTTTTACGTGCAAAAAAGATTCTGCTCTTAACAGTTCCAATTGGCAAACTCAAGTGCTTTGCAATCTCTTCGTACTTATAACCCGATACATGCATCGAAAAAGGAACCTTATATTCGTCGGTAAAACTATTTATTGCTTTATTAATCTCTTTTATTGTGTAAGCACCGTCGGGAGTATCAAATCCTGAATCCTGTGGTAGATTCAAATGATAAAGATTCTCTGTTTTATCTATTATAGTTTGGCTTCTTACAATTTTACGGTAATTATTAACAAAAATATTATGCATTATTGTAAAAACCCATCCTTTGAAGTTTACGTTCTCATAATATTTTTCTCTGTTGTCTAATACTCGAAGAGTGGTCTCTTGCAGTAAATCTTTAGCCTCTTCTCTATCTGCTGTAAGCGTAAGTGCGAAGTTAAACATATTATCCTGGAGACTTAGTAGCTGTTTTTCGAAAGCGTTTTTTGTCTTCATAAGCTTTGACTTTTAAAATGATTGTGTCTTACAAATATAAACGATAATTATTGAAACAAACAATCTTTTAAGATGCAATTATAGTTAATTCGAGTTAAAACACCTCTCAAGCAAGCTTATATGCTGATATTCTGATATTTAATAACATAAAAAAGGAGATAACAGGGGTATTTATACCCAATATATATTATTTATAACCAGTTAAGGTTCATTCCATTTTGTAACATTTTTGCAACAATTTATTGGTTTGTCAATATGAAATATCTAAACATCTTGTATTGTTAACACGATATATTGGCACACTATTTGCTCAGTTTGTCTTAGTTAAAATTAAAATTTAAAATTCAGAATATATGGTACAAAAAGGTCAAATCGGGGTTACCACCGACAACATTTTCCCCATTATTAAAAAGTTTCTATATAGCGATCAGGAAATATTCCTACGCGAGATAGTTTCAAATGCAGTTGATGCAACTCAAAAGATAAAAACATTATCAGACAGAGGAGAGTTCAAGGGAGAACTGGGCGACCTCTCGGTGAGTGTTTCTATTGACAAGGAGAATAAAACACTCACAATATCCGACAAAGGTATTGGTATGTCAGCAGAAGAGGTTGATAAATACATCAATCAAATTGCACTCTCCTCGGCAAACGAGTTTCTAGATAAATATAAGGATGATGCAAACGCCATAATTGGTCATTTCGGTCTAGGTTTTTACTCATCTTTCATGGTTTCAAAACAGGTTGAGATAATATCAAAATCTTATAAAGACGAAGAAGCGGTAAAATGGACTTGCGATGGCTCTCCTGAATTTACTATGGAGACAGTTGAGAAAGAGAGCAGAGGTACCGACATCGTACTTCATATAGATGATGAGTATAGCGAGTATCTCGAGAAAGGAAGAATTGAGACTCTATTAAATAAATATTGTAAATTCCTTCCCATACCAATCATATTTGGCAAAAAGCAAGAATGGAAAGATGGCAACCATGTTGATACCGAAGAGGATAATGTAATCAACGATATCAATCCTCTATGGCGACGCCAGCCATCGGCTATAAAAGATGAGGAGTATCTCAGTTTCTATCGCGATCTATATCCTATGTCGCTCACCGAGGAACCAATGTTTTGGATTCATCTCAATGTAGATTACCCATTCAATCTCACTGGGGTACTCTATTTCCCTAAGGTAAAGAGCAATATCGATCTTCAGCGTAATAAAATTCAGTTATACAGCAATCAAGTTTTTGTAACCGATTCTGTTGAGGGTATCGTACCTGAGTTTCTTACCCTGCTGCATGGCGTAATAGACTCTCCCGATATACCGCTCAACGTATCACGTTCATATCTGCAGAGCGACAATAATGTAAAAAAGATATCCAACCACATTACAAAAAAGGTTGCCGATAAGCTAGAAGAACTATTTAAGAAAGATCGAACACAGTTTGAAGATAAATGGGACAGCCTCAAGATGTTTGTTGAGTATGGTATGCTCACCGATGAGAGGTTCAACGATAGGGCCTCAAAATTCTCACTACTTAAGAATGTTGAGGGTAAATACTTCACTTTCGATGAATACAAAACGCTCATTGAAAGCAGTCAGACCGACAAGAATGGTGACGCTATTTACCTCTACTGCAGCAATACACAAGAGCAATACACACACATAGAAGCAGCCAAAGAAAAGGGCTACGACGTACTACAACTCGATGGTCAGCTAGATGTTCACTGGGTGGGACTGCTTGAGCAGAAGTTAGAAAAGACCCGTTTTGTGAGAGTTGATAGCGACACCATAGAGCATATTATCCAAAAAGAGGACATCAAGGAGGTTGAGCTCACCGACGAGCAAAAAGAATCTCTTACCGAGACTGTTAAAGCGCAAATACCAGTAATTACAAACACTGAATTTGGAGTGGAATTCAAATCACTGGGCGAGAATTCAAAACCTATACAAATAACTCAAAACGAATTCTCACGCCGAATGAAAGAGATGGCAGCAATGCAACAGCAAATGGCATTTTATGGCGAGATGCCAGACACCTATCAGGTGGTACTTAACGTGCAGCACCCTCTCATTAAAGAACTACTCGATTCAAGTAAAGATAAGGATAAAGAAACACTGCTCAACGATACAACATCCGATGGCAGACTTAAACATATTGTAGATCTTGCGCTTCTTTCCAACGGAATGCTTAAAGGCGAGGCTCTGAGCAACTTTGTAAAACGTAGCTTCGATAAGGTTTAAAACTGTTATATACAAACTCAATAAACCGGTGAACATTAGTTTACCGGTTTTTTTATAAAAAAACATTACATTTGTGGGATAATATTCTATAAACAAATGAACAAAGTCTACGACGTCACCTACTCTCCCTTTCGGGCATTCACTCGCGACGAATGGAGAATGCTAGAAGAGCACCCTCTGTTTCCTATTTCTGATATAGACTTAACTAAGCTTCAGGCATTAAACGAGCCACTCACGGAGCGAGAAGTTGAGGATATCTACATCCCAATGATTAGTCTCCTTCAAATATACATTACACATTATCGCAATCTGCACAACGAGCTAGATCAGTTTTTTGAAAATACCAGCACCACAATACCATATATAATTGGTATAGCTGGAAGCGTTGCAGCAGGCAAAAGTACCACAGCACGTGTACTTCAGAAACTACTATCTCTCACACCTGGTAATTTAAATGTAGAACTCATCACTACCGATGGATTCCTATACACCAACAAGGAGTTGGAAAACAAAGGCATATTAAACAAAAAAGGCTTCCCCGAAAGCTACGATGCAAAAAAGTTGCTTTCATTCCTATCGTCTGTCAAATCTGGTCGAGAAGAGCTTGAAGTACCTGTATATTCACATCTTTATTATGATGTAGTAAAAGACGAAGTTCACAAATTCAAGCGTCCCGATATACTTATTGTTGAAGGTATAAATGTACTGCAGGTCTCAAATGCAT
>CAZSBA010000022.1:0-28003 GCA_964605035.1 uncultured Proteiniphilum sp.
ATTGCTCGTTCGATACTTACTTCGTATTATAAGCCAGTGGAGAAATTTATAGCAGATCCACATGGAACACAGCACAGAACTTTACAGTATCTTATTGAACATGGAAAAAATACACTTTACGGCGAAAAAATGAATTTTGGAAATATCCAAAATGGAGCGGATTTAGCCTCAAAGTTACCAGTAATCGCTTATGAAGATCTACGTCCCTATCTTGATGATATTATAGTTCATAATAAAAAGAACGTACTTTGGGATACACCGGTAAAGTGGTTTGCAATGTCATCGGGTACAACAGAAGATAAAAGTAAATATATACCTGTTACCAAAGAATCGCTTATTAATTGTAACTACCGAGCTGGTTATCATATGTTAGGAACGTATGCAGTGCACCACCCCGATACATCTTTTGTTTTAGGGAAGACCTTGGTTATGGGAGGGAGTCAACAGGTGAACCAGATAGGCGGTGATATATTTACCGGTGATATTTCTGCTATTCTGATGAAGAATCTTCCAAGGGCAGTAAAGAAAAGGAGAACACCTGAGGAGATAGCATTATTGCCAGATTGGGAAGAGAAGTTGCAAAAGCTAACTGATTATGCCGTTAAGGCAGATATTCGTGCTTTATTGGGAGTCCCCTCTTGGATGCTGGTTCTCTTAAAAAAGATTGTAGAGGACACAGGTAAATCTATTACAGAAATCTGGCCTCAGATAGAAGTGTTTTTTCATGGTGGAGTAAGTTTTACTCCTTTTAGTGAGCAGTATGAGAAAATCATACGATCAAGCAGAATGAGATATTGGGAAACATATAATGCTTCTGAAGGATTCTTTGGAGTGCAGTTTTCTCCTGACTCTAAAGATATGCTTCTTTTACTTGATAACGAGATTTATTATGAGTTTTTACCTGCTGAAGAGTGGAGTAAAGATAAGCCAGAAGCCATACCTCTGGAGGGTGTAGAGGTGGGTAAACAGTATGCAGTTGTAATTACAACAAGTGGTGGCCTATGGCGCTACAAGCTGGGTGATACAATAATGTTTACCTCAACGGATCCATATCTTTTTAAACTGACAGGAAGAACCAAGCAATTTATTAATGCATTTGGCGAGGAGCTTATTGTAGAAAATGCAGATAAAGCAATTGAAGAAGCTTGTAAGGAAACAGGGGCCAAGGTTACAGAATATACTGCTTCGCCGGTTTATTTTGGCGAAAACAATAATGGTGCGCATGAATGGTTAATTGAGTTTGAAACAGAGCCCAATGATTTAGAGAAATTTATATACGCTCTGGATGAAAGTTTGAAGCGTAATAATTCAGATTATGAAGCAAAACGATCATATAACCTGTCATTAAACCTTCCTATTGTTAAGCCACTTGCTAAAGGTTCATTTTATGGATGGATGAAGCACAGAGATAAAATAGGTGGTCAAAATAAAGTTCCTAAACTATCAAACAACCGTAAGTATGTGGATAGTATACTGGAATATGTTTCTAAGAAATCCTAAAATAGAATAAAAATAGGTTTCACTACCTATAAATGAGAAAGATTACGTAAATTTGCAATCTTAAACCGACTTGTATCGAGATGAGAAGAAATATTATCTATTTTTTGTTGCTAGCTCTTGCATTAAGCTCTTGTGGCGAATACAACAAAATTTTAAAAAGTACCGACAGAGATTTGAAATATAGTTATGCAAAAAAATATTTCGAAGAGGGTAAGTACAGTCGGAGTATTACATTGCTCGAAGAGTTAGTGCCTTTTATGAAGGGTACAGCAGAGGCCGAAGAGTCTCTTTATCTTTTAGCACAAAGTCATTATAACTCTAGAGATTATATATCTGCAACACAAGTGTTTACCACTTATTATAATACATATAACAGAGGTGAGTATGCCGAACCGGCACTGTTTTACTCAGCCTATGGAATGTATCTTGATTCTCCCGATCCCAAACTAGATCAAACGAAGACGTATACCGCAATTGCGGAATTCCAGAAATATATGGAGAGATATCCTCAAACAGAACGTGCCGAGCAAGCTCGCAACTACATGTTTGAACTGCAGGAGAAGCTGGCATATAAAGAATTACTGGCAGCACAGCTCTATCTTAACCTAGGTAATTACATGGGTAACAATTATGAGGCTGCTGTTATAACTGCACGTGAAGCAATGAAGAGTTATCCATATTCAATTTATATGGAAGAATATCAGATGACTATTTTACGTGCACGATACGAATTTGCTCAAAGAAGTATACTGAAAACGCAGCCTGAAAGGTTCCGTATGGTGGTTGATGAATATTATAACTACACAAATACTTTCCCTGAAGGTAAATATCTTTCAGAAGCAGAGATGTATTATAAAGAGGCGCAAACAAAAATTGAACAATTGCCCGCAATTTAAAAAAACAATAACAAACATATATAAGTAAAATGGATTATAGAAAGATTGCTGCAAGCTCCAACACAGAGACACGTGATGTATTGAAATTATCGGAGCCCGTTGGAAATGTATATGAAATGGTGAGAGTGATAGGTAAAAGAGCTAACCAGATAAGTGTTGACATGAAACAGGACCTGGATTCAAAACTTCAGGAGTTTGCTTCATATAGCGATAATCTGGAAGAGGTTTTTGAGAATCACGAACAGATTGAGATTTCACGCTTTTTTGAAAAATTGCCTAAACCTTCGCTAATAGCAGTTGAAGAATGGAAAGAAGGTGAAGTGTATTATCGTAATCCTGCTAAGGAAAAAGATCTTTTCTGATTTATGCTACAACGAATACAGTCGGTATACCTTATATTAGCAGCAGCTGCTATGTTGATTTCGGTAACACTGCCTTTAGCCTCTTTCTACTTTAATACTGAAGAGGTTTTATTTGAAGCTATGGGGATTTATCTTAATGGCGAACTAACAGATTCTACATGGGGTCTTTTCGTTATAGGATTAATGAGTTCAATAGCAGCACTGATAACAATATTTCTTTATAAAAACAGAATATTGCAGATTCGCTTGTCGATATTTAACATAGTTTTGATGATCGGCTTCTATCTTTATTTCGGATTTATAATGTATAAGGTTTATCCGGTAGAGAACTTAGAATTTAGTAAAGTTGGTTTTGGCGCAATAATGCCTATTGTCAGCATTATTCTCACTATTCTTGCAATAAGGAAAATTGGTGCTGACGAAGCATTAATAAGATCTTTGAACCGTTTAAGAGGTTAACAATCTTATATTTAAGACAGTGTTTTGATAATTAAAAGGACCACTCTTCTGAAGTCCTGACATTTTTATTTTCCACAGGAACTGTGGTTTTAGTTTTAATAGGTTCGGTTGTTGCATTCTGCACACCCGAACCTTTATAGTATTGTAGAGCTGTGGGCATAATCTGCTCTAATCTTTGAATTCTTTTGTTGTCTGCTGGGTGGGTACTAAAAACTTCGGGTACTTGCGATCCTGATGAAGCCTGTGCCATTCTTTCCCAAAAAGGAATTGCAACTCGAGGATCATAACCTGCAATTGCCATTATAATTACTCCAATTTCATCAGATTCTAATTCTTGTTTACGTGCGTATGGCATCATTACACCATATTGAGCTCCTATTCCGAAAACTGTATTACCTAATTGTCTTGCAGATTCAGAGTTCCCAAGTAAACCTCCAGCAATAGCACCTCCATATTGCAGAGCTACCTGCTGACTGATTCTTTCGTTTGAATGTTGTGCTATAACGTGAGCTATTTCATGCCCTATAACAACTGCAAGGGCTTCTTCTGTTTGTGTTACAGGAAGTAGTCCGGAGTAAACTACAACTTTGCCACCAGGCATGGCAAATGCGTTCACGCTCTTATCTGCTACAAGATTAAACTCCCAGGCGTAGTTTGATATCTCTGACTCATAACCGTTACTTCTATAGAAAGTTTCTACAGCTCTAGCTAAACGGTTACCTACACGTTGTACCATTTGGGCATCTGCAGTTCCCCTTTCCAAAGGTGCGCTACGCATAAATTCTTGATACTGCTGCAAGCTTAATGCAATAACTTCGTCATTAGATACAAGCTGTAATTGCCTCCTTCCGGTAAATGGTACACTACCACAGGAAGTTAAAAACAGAATTATAAATAAAAAACTTAATTTTTTCATAGTTATATTTTTTTGTTTTAGTTGTTAAGTATTGGCTTTCACAAATATAAATAAAAATTTGAATATCGATCCTTTAAAAAAATCTATTTTGAATTTTGCCCCATTTTTAATATCTTTGAGCGATTTTATAAGCTTTTAATTGTACTTATTGAACATGCTTATTAATCAAACTCATTTAAATAAGAAACTATTCACTCTTTATAACGATGCACACTGCCATTTAGTTTAGGTGGTGAGGCATCTGTTTATTAAACAGATATATGTCATCTAAGCAGAAAAACGACGAAGATTTAGAAAATAAAAATGAAAATAATCAGGAGGGAGAACTGGAAACAAGTTTCTCTTCTGGTGTAGGTTCTGTCTCTAGAGTGCCCGTGAGGCTTGGTGAAGATACTACCCTCAATCTATCGAAGATGTATCAGAGCTGGTTTTTGGACTATGCATCTTATGTAATTTTAGAGCGTGCAGTTCCACATATTTCCGATGGTCTCAAGCCTGTACAGCGCAGAATTATGCACTCCATGAAACGCATGGATGATGGCAGGTATAACAAGGTTGCCAATATAATTGGAAATACAATGCAGTTTCACCCTCATGGCGACGCATCTATCGGCGATGCTTTGGTACAGATGGGACAAAAGGATCTTCTGGTTGAATGTCAGGGAAACTGGGGAAATATTTTAACCGGAGATAGTGCAGCTGCTCCCAGATATATAGAAGCCCGATTAACTAAATTTGCCCTCGAGGTACTCTTTAATCCCAAAACAACCGAATGGAAGCCATCTTACGATGGTAGGAATAAAGAGCCAGTTACACTACCCGCAAAATTTCCACTGCTTCTTGCTCAAGGCGCAGAGGGAATTGCTGTGGGTTTGTCTTCTAAGATATTGCCTCATAATTTTAATGATCTATGCGACGCATCTATTGCACACTTAGAAGGTAATAAATTTAATCTTTATCCCGATTTTCAAACTGGCGGATATATTGATGTAGAAAAATATAACGATGGCGAGAGGGGTGGTTCAGTTAAAGTACGCTCAACAATTACTAAACTGGATAACAAAACTCTTATAATTAAAGATGTACCTTTTGGAAGAACGACTTCTAGTGTTGTAGATTCTATCCTGAAAGCTAATGAGAAAGGTAAGATAAAGATTAGAAGAGTAGATGATATTACTGCTCAAAATGTAGAGATACATGTTCAGCTTGCCCCGGGTGTTTCTTCAGACAAGACGATTGATGCTTTATATGCTTTTACCGATTGTGAAATAAGTATATCTCCAAACTGCTGCGTTATAGATGGCGAGAAACCTCATTTTCTAACTGTTAGTGATGTGTTGAGAGCTTCGGTTAGCAAAACCAAGGATATGCTTCGTATGGAGCTTGAGATTGACAAAAGTGAAAAACAAGAATCTCATCTGTTTGCATCTCTTGAGAAAATATTCATCGAAGAGCGTATCTATAAGGATAAAGAGTTTGAGAACGCAAAAAGTATGGAAATTGCCGTAAGACATATTGATAAGCGACTTGAACCGTTTAAGGCTAGTTTGATAAGAGAAATAAACCGTGATGATATCCTTAAGTTGATGGAAATCAGAATGGCTCGCATACTTAAATTCAATGCAGATAAGTCTGAAGAGTTGATAGCAAGATTGCTTGAAGAGATAGATGAAATTAACCATCATCTTGATAATCTTGTCGATTATACTATATCGTGGTATCTGATGCTGAAAGAGAAATATGGTAAGAACTACCCTCGTACAACAGAAATTAGAAGCTTCGAAAATATTGAGGCAGCTAAGGTTGCAGCGGCAAACGAAAAGCTATATATAAATCGCGATGAAGGCTTTATTGGAACGGGCCTTAAGAAAGATGAGTTTGTATGTAACTGTTCTGATATAGATGATATTATTGTCTTTTTCAAAGATGGTAAGTATAAGGTTGTAAAAGTAAGCGAGAAGGAGTTTGTTGGAAAAGGAATTCTTTATGCCAATGTTTTCAAGAGGAATGATAAACGAACTATTTATAATGTAATATATAGAGACGGAAGAACATCCCCACATTACATCAAACGTTTTGCTGTAACAGGTGTAACAAGAGATAAGGAGTATGACCTGACTAAAGGTAAGGCGGGTTCAAGAATCTCTTATTTTAGTGCAAATCCAAATGGAGAAGCCGAAACCGTTAAAGTAATATTAAAACCTAAGCCTAGATTAAGGATACTTCAGTTTGAAAAAGACTTTAGCGAAATTGATATTAAGGGAAGAGGTGCAATGGGTAATATACTAACTAAAGCCGAGGTGCACCGAATTCAATTAAAGCAAAAAGGCCTATCAACATTGGGTGGAAGAAAGGTTTGGTTCGATTCCGATGTGTTCAGACTTAATTATGATGGGGGAGGTAAATATCTTGGCGAATTCCAAGGTGATGATATGATATTGGTGGTTACTAGCAGTGGCGATTTTCATATCTGTAACTTCGATTTATCTAATCATTTTCCAACTGATTTACTTTTAATTGAGAAGTTTGATAAAAACAAGGTTTGGTCGGCAGCACTATACGATGCTGATCAAAAATATGCTTATCTGAAGCGATTCACTTTTGAAGCTTCTGATAAACCTCTTAACTTCGTAGGAGACAACCCCGATTCGAAACTATTTATATTGACCGATACAGTTTATCCAAGAATGAAGGCTGTCTTTGGTGGTAATGATGATTTCAGAGATCCTTTGGAGATTGATGTTGATGAGTTTATAGCAGTTAAAGGATACAAAGCAAAAGGTAAAAGAATTTCTAACTTTAAAGTTCAAACTGTTGAAGAACTTGAGCCAACTAGGTTTCCTGAAGAGGTATTAGAAGATCAATCAACCAAAGTTGAGATAGAAGTAGAGAATGGAGATGAAAGTGTCTCTGATTCTGATTTGAGAGATGAAATTACTGGTCAAATGAAATTGTTTGATTAGTCAACTATGTAGAATTAAAAACTAAACCTGATGAGAAAAGTGTGGGTATTGGTATTTTTAGGGATATGTTCTCTAAATCTGATTTTTTCACAAGAGAGCACTACTTCCGAAAATGAAATATCGGTAAACCAATCTACACTAATTGGGGTAGGTAGGTCATATTTGTATGATAGCTATCTTTCTCCACTTACTTATGAGGGAACAGCAATATCTTTAATTCATGATAGGTTAAAGGGATCATCTTCATTTGATGGTAAGTTGATGCTACAGAATCAGTTCAGGCTACAAACAGGTGTTACAAAAAACCCAACCTCGTCTGCATCTGAATATTGGGGAAGTCTGTATTATAATCTAAACGGGTATTTGCCAATATTAAATTATAATATCAACAGCAGTAAATTAAGGATATATGGTGGTGGAGGACCAGAACTTTCACTTGGGGGAATTTATAATGTAAGAAACAGCA
This sequence comes from uncultured Proteiniphilum sp., assembly GCA_964605035.1. Taxonomy (GTDB): domain Bacteria; phylum Bacteroidota; class Bacteroidia; order Bacteroidales; family Dysgonomonadaceae; genus Proteiniphilum. The sequence goes on from CAZSBA010000022.1 coordinate 7,563, forward strand.
ATAACCCCGGATCACTAAAGTCATACGCAAATTTAAATGTTTCTGCAATGGCTATATATAACTGGAAGAGTTTAACTTTCAGATGGCAGGTGTCATCTCCATTCGTTGGTATATTTTTTTCACCTGAATATGGTCATTCATATTACGAAATATTTACTTTAGGCAATAACAAAGGTACAATTCACTTAGGCTCATATCATAACCAACTTTCATTACGTAATTACTTCACTGTTGATATCCCAGTGAATAATTTAACTATCAGAACTGGCTATATGTGGGATTACTACAGCAGCGATGTTAATAAGCTGGTTACAAAAATAAGCTCACATCAGTTTTTAATAGGGCTTGCTTTTGAGTCGTTAAATTTTGGGTATAAAAGAACTCGAAATAATCGATTATTTGAAAGTGTTTATTATAAATAGTTTAAGAGATACACTACAATATATAAAGCATCAATTTAATTGTAAATCAAAAATATAATCTATAAAATTAATCGAATGAACTATAATTTTGACGAAGTAATCGACAGGTCAAATAGCGATTGCTCAAAAATAGAAAATTTGAAATCTATATTTGGTCGCGAAGATATAATACCTTTATGGGTAGCAGATATGGACTTTAAGTCACCACCGGCAATTACTCAAGCATTGATTAAGCGTGTAGAGCATGGAGTGTTTGGTTATACAATTCAGTCGGATGAGTATTTTAACTCTATTACTAATTGGCTTAATAAGCGCCATAACTGGAAAGTTAATAAAGAAGATATAACTTATGTGCCAGGTGTAGTAAAGGGTTTTAATTTTGCCATAGAAGAGTTTACAGAAGTAGGAGATAATATTATTATACAACCACCAGTTTATCATCCTTTTAGGATAATGACAAAAGCTCTTGAGCGTAACGTGGTAAATAACCCACTTATTCTCGAAAATGGACAGTACAGGATAGATTTTGATGGTTTGAGAAAAATAGTTTCAGGGAAAGATTGCAAAATGCTTATATTTTGTAACCCTCATAATCCTGGAGGAAGAGCCTGGACACCTGAAGAACTAAAAGAATTATCACAAATCTGTTTTGAAAATAAAATCTTAGTGGTATCTGATGAGATTCACTCTGATATGGCATTACCGGGATTTAAACACACCCCATTTGCTTCGGTCTCTTCTGAGGCAGAGAGCAATTCAATTACGCTTATGGCGCCAAGTAAGACTTTTAATATTGCTGGTATAGTGAGTTCATATGCAGTTATAACAAATAAAGATATTAGAGATAAATATCATAGTTTTGTGAAGCGAAGAGGATTAGACGAAGGTACACTTTTTGCTTATACAGCTACAAAGTCTGCTTACAATGAATGTGACGACTGGTTAGATGAAATGTTGAAATATGTGCAAAGCAACATCGATTTTGTAGATAGCTACCTAAAAGAAAATATTCCAGAGATTAAAGCAATCTTGCCGGAAGCTTCGTTTCTTATTTGGCTCGATTGCAGATCGTTAAATCTATCACAGAAAGAGCTAGTTAAGTTGTTTATAGATAAAGCAGGATTGGCTTTAAATGATGGTTCAATATTTGGTCCGGGAGGTGAGGGATTCATGCGTCTGAACGTTGGCACATCAAAAGTTGTTTTAGAAAAAGCCATGGAGAATCTAAAAAATGCATGTAGTCAATAAACATTGTCATAACTCAGGTGTTACATTCAGGGGTTATTTGCTCCATCATTTTTAACGTCAAATAAATTAAGTAATTAAAAAATGAAGATTTCAGAAAATAAATATGTAGTACTGGCTTACGATTTAAACGTAGGTGAGGGAGAAGAAAAAGAATTAATGGAACAGGCTACCGTAGAGAAACCAATGGAGTTTATTTTTGGTACAAATAGCATGCTCGATGCATTTGAAAAACAACTTGAAGGTAAAGAAGCCGGCACTGAATTTGATTTTCACATTACGCCAGACGATGCTTATGGTGAGTATGATGAAGCTCAGGTATTAGAACTACCTAAAAATATATTTGAGATTGAAGGGAAAATAGATAGTGATGTTCTTTTTGAAGGGAATGTTGTGCCTATGATGGACTCATCGGGTAATCGTTTAACAGGCTCGGTTATATCAATTGGAGACGATTTTGTAACAATGGATTTTAATCACCCTCTGGCTGGTGAGAATATGTATTTCTCAGGAAAAGTACTAGATGTGAGAGAAGCATCTGCAGAAGAGCTAGCTGCTTTGTTTTCAACAGGTGGTTGTGGATGTGGCTCAGGTGGCTGTGGTTCGGAAGGATGTGGCTCAAACGATGGTGGTTGCGGCTGTGGCAGTGAGAATGGAGGCGGTTGCGGTTCAGGAGGTTGTAATTGTTAAACAGACCTTCAGGATATAATAAGAGTGATTTATGAATACATTTGGCAGACTATACAGGCTAACATCATTTGGTGAGTCTCACGGCACGGCAGTTGGAGGAGTTATAGACGGTTTTCCTCCTGGAGTAACGTTGGACTTAGATTTTATACAGTCTGAACTCAATCGTCGGCGACCCGGACAGTCACGTATTACAACACCTCGTAAAGAGGCAGATACAGTTGAGCTGTTATCTGGTGTTTTTGAAGGCAAGAGTACAGGAGCTCCCATTGGCTTCATAGTAAAAAATGAAAATCAACAGTCGTCAGACTACAGTAATATAATGGATTCATATCGTCCTTCACATGCCGATTATACATATCAACAAAAATATGGTATAAGAGATTATCGTGGAGGAGGTCGCTCATCTGCAAGAGAAACAATAGCAAGAATAGTTTGCGGTGCAATTGCAAAACAGTACCTCAAACAGTTTAACATAGATATTAAAGCATACACATCTCAGGTCGGACATATTTCATTAGAGAACGATTATAGGATGTATGATCTTAATTGTATTGAAGATAATATAGTGAGGTGCCCCGATCCTGAGATAGCTGAACTGATGATAAAACTCATTCAGGAGGTTCGTTCTAAAGGAGATACAATTGGAGGCGTTATAACTGCTGTAATAAAAGGAGTGCCAGTTGGATTGGGTGAACCAGTGTTTGGCAAGCTTCATGCCGATTTGGGGGCTTCAATGCTCGGAATTAATGCAGTTAAAGGCTTTGAATATGGAATGGGATTTGATGTTTCTAAGCGTGGTTCAGAAGTGAACGACAGCTTCTATGATGATAATGGAACAATAAGAACACGCACAAACCATTCAGGAGGTATTCAGGCAGGTATTTCAAATGGTCAGGATATATATTTTCGTGTAGCTTTTAAACCGGTTTCAACTATACTTAGAGAACAAAAAACAGTTGATGTTAATGGTAAGGATACTATAATAAAAGCCAGAGGTAGACACGATCCGTGTGTATTACCTCGAGCAGTTCCTATTGTAGAATCTATGGCAGCAATGACTATCCTTGATCATTTGCTTATTTCTAAAACATATAAATAATAATATTTACCCATTTTTGTGAGCATGATGGTTAAATGAAATTATTCGAAATATAATTATTAATATAAAGGCTATGAAGACTACAATTGTAATTATTTCAACATTGTTGATTGCAGGAGTTGTTTCTGCACAGCCAAATGTAGTTTATACTGATGAGGACGTAGTAATATTTAATAAATATATTTCATATATTTCTGATAACCCTCAGCCACAAGAATTGGATGATCTTTTAGAAAAAACAGCAACCTTCTTCCTTAATAAGCCATATGTAGCTCACACACTAGAGACCGAAGGTAAAGAAAGAGTGATAATTAATTTAAGGGAGTTTGATTGCACTACTTACATAGAGACGGTTTTGGCTCTAACACAAACAGTGCGTTCGAAAGAACATACCTTTAATAATTTTGTAAATAAATTAAAATCTATACGTTACAGAGATGGAGTAGTTGATGGATATTCATCAAGACTCCATTATTTTACCGACTGGCTATATGATAACGAGAAGGGGGGAATGATAGAAAATATTACTACCCAAACAGAAGGTATTACTGAGGATAAACCGATAAATTTTATGTCGACACACAGAAATGCGTATAGTCAATTAAAAATTGATGATAGCAATTTAATAGAGATCATTGAAGTAGAGAAAGAGATTAACAAAAGGGGAGGAATATCATTTATACCTAAAGCAAAAATTGATGCTATTAACTCCAAGGTTCCTCATATGTCAATTTTAGCGTTTGTAACTTCAATAAAAGGACTAGATGTAACACATACAGGGTTTGCTTTTCAAAAGGATGGGGAGCTGACCTTTATTCATGCATCTTCGGCTAAAAATAAAGTTATAATTGACTCGTCAACTATAAGTGAATACTGCAATAATCAGAAAAGCTGTACTGGTATAATCTTGGCAAAATTGTTGTAAACCAACTAATCTTTATTCTCTTTTTTCTCCTTGTTATTTTTGTTCTTGGCAAACCAAATATCAGCTTTTCTTAAAACTGAATTTATAATTATAATCAGAACTGTAGAGGCTGCAAGCTCCCAATACATGCCAAATCCTGCAAGACAGCCCAGAGCTGCAGTGCTCCAAATTGTAGCAGCAGTTGTCAAACCTTTTACATTAGATCCTTGATGCAGAATTACACCTGCACCCAGAAATCCAATACCGGTAACTATTTGACCCATAACCCTGCTTATATCACCCGTGGCACTGCCTTCTAAAATTGTTGCAGAAATCATAACATAAATTGCTGCTCCTACCGATACTATCATATTAGTACGCAATCCAGCACTCTTGTTGCTCGATTCACGTTCAATTCCTAAAGCTCCTCCTGCGATCGATGCTGCAAGCAGACGAATTATAAATTCATAAGGAAACATAACTAAAATAATTTGTCATTTTATGCTAATAACATGATTAAATTGATTACTGTTCACTTTATTATATATTTACTTTGTCAAAAGATTATCGTTTGAAGGTGGTAAAAGTATAGTTTTATATTCTTCAGGATTTTTTAGTACCTCAATTGCTTTTTCAAAAACAATATCGTTAGCTAGCTGATGTTTGAGAACTCCTTTTTTATAGTAGTACCTCTGAATAATTTCTGTTTCAATCATATCCATAATAATACTCTTAAACAAATCCAGGTCTCTGTCGAGGTCGGGTTGCAGTTTTTTCTCAAGTGCACTGAATTCTTCAGAAGCTACATCCATATAGCCTTCAAACTCCATTATATTCTTTAATTGATTCAATGAATGTTCACTCATTTTATCATACTCAAAATCCTTTGTTCTCACGAACTCTTTAAACTCTTGATAATCTACTTCCGATAGTACAAATTCATCAGGTGGAGCAATACTTTCGTTCTTTTGTACCCACTCAGTTACATAATCAAAAATAATATTTTGAGTCATAAGGTAATAAGCTATAGTACCTCCTTGATCGTGAGTTAATGATATGTCAGGTGTTATGCCTCCACCATCACGAACCTCACGTCCGTTTTTAGTGTGAAATAGATTTGTAAGTGAATCAGGAACTCTTGCAACACTGCCATCAGGGTTACGATGTGAGTAATCGAGAACCTGAAGACCTCTTCCACTTGGAATGTAATATTTAGATGTTGTAATTTTGATATTACCTCCGTATGGGAGTTCACGGGGCGTTTGAACAAGCCCTTTCCCAAAAGATCTGTTACCTACAATTACAGCTCTGTCTAAGTCTTGTAATGCGCCTGCAACAATTTCTGAAGCTGAAGCAGAACCAGTATCAATTAAAACAACAATTGGTATTAACTCATCTAATGGTTGTTCACGTGTACGATACGACCTGTCCCATTGGGTTAGTTTACCTTTAGTAGACACAACCTCAACACCTTTGGGTATAAATAGATTTACAATATTAACAGCTTCCTCTAAAATGCCACCTCCATTGCCTCTTAAATCCAATATCAACGACTTTGCACCTTTATCTTTTAGTTCTTTTACTGTTTCTTCTACTCTTTTTGAGCTATTTGAAGTGAAGGTCCCAAAATGTAAGTATCCAATGTCATTTTTTACAACTTCCGAATATGTAATCGGATCCATTTCAATTTTTTCTCTGACAACAGAGATAACTCTTTCATTTTCCTCACCTGGTCTCTTAATTAATATTTTTAAGGTAGTGCCGGGTGTGCCTTTTAGTTTATCACTTACATCCTTTACATTGGAATTTCTAACATCTACATCATCAATTTCAAGTATCCTGTCTCCTGCCTTCAACCCAGCTTTATCGGCAGGTAAACCTTCGTATGGTTGATTTATTACTACTCCTCCATCTTTATAAGAAATAATTGCTCCAACTCCGGCATATTCTCCAGTCGTGAGAAACTGAAGATCTCCAATATTTTCTTCTGAGTAGTATTCGGTATAAGGGTCGAGACGGGTAAGCATACTTTCAATTGTTCTTTGTACAAGGTTATTAACCTCAATACTATCCACATAAAACATGTCAAGCTCTCTAAGAACCGAATTAAAAATATCAATATTCTTATTAATATCGAAATAGCGCTGGTTTTGTTCAGGTGAAGGTCCTTGCGCTACAGTATGTATTGAAGATACTGCTATTAGAAGAGAAAGAATAAAATATCTCATTTTTATTAGTTGATTAATCTGATTCATTTGAATTAACGCAAAGGAACAAATTTTTTACCGAAAACGAAGATTTCTATAAGTTATATGTTTATAAATGGGCATGTATTGATACTTATTTAATACTAATAAATAAAATGATACTATCTTTGTAAACATTCTACAATATATTTTAATTCAATTATGAATAGCTTGCTTCGTTACTCTATACTACCGCTTATCTTAGGGCTTCTCATCTTTATTGTCACTTGCTTAATTACTGCTGATCACATACCCGGTATGCCCGAAGGCTTACCTTGGGATAAGGTGGCTCATTTTGCTATGTTCTTTGTGTTTTCTGCAGTAATAATGTACGACTACTATAAAATGCACAATAATTCCCCAACACACTCAAGATGGATTTTTTGGGGTTTAATTGTTCCTATAATTTATGGTGGTTTAATAGAGTTGCTCCAGAAGTATCTATTTGCTTCAAGGAGTGCAGAGTGGGGAGATTGGATAGCCGATATTGCAGGCTCATTAACAGCCACAATACTTGCACTTATTTTACTGAAAATAAAGCGCCGATAAAAGAAAAAATATATCTTTGTAAACAAACAAATTCTATATAATGATTCAGGAACAGATAGTTAATTATTCAAACGTTCAACTCAACCGCGAAGAAAATATTATTCTCCGTAATGTTAATCTTACTGTAAACAGAGGTGATTTTCTGTATGTTATTGGAAAAGTAGGCACTGGCAAAAGTACACTTATGAAAAGTATGTATGCCGAGTTACCTATAGAATCTGGAAGTGCAAGAGTGTTCGATTATGAGCTGGCAAGTATTAAACGTAAGCTAATTCCTTTTCTGCGCAGAAGAATTGGAATTGTATTTCAGGATTTTCAACTACTTATCGATCGAACTGTGGAGAAGAATCTAGAATTTGTTCTTCGTGCTACAGGATGGAAAAATAAGCGTGAGATAAAAGACCGTATAAACGAAGTCCTATTACAGGTAGAGATGCAAAATAAGACTTACAAAATGCCACATGAGCTATCGGGAGGCGAACAACAACGTATTGTAATTGCACGTGCTTTACTTAATTCTCCTGCACTAATTCTTGCCGATGAGCCTACAGGCAACCTTGATCCTGAAACAGGTAGTCAAATTGTTTCTCTTTTGCAAGAAATATCAAAAAGGGGCACTGCAGTTATAATGTCAACTCATAACTATTCTATTGTTCAAGCATTTCCGGGTAAGATTATGCGATGCGAAAACATGGAGCTTATTTCAATGTAAATTCTGTTATAATCTATGGATTGACGTAATTTATTGCTCATTGTTCTAAAAAATATGTACCTTTGCAACTTCAAAAAAAACTATAAAAAATATCACAATCGTGGCTGATACAAAATATATTTTTGTTACCGGTGGCGTGGTTTCTTCATTAGGTAAAGGAATTATAGCGGCGTCATTAGGTAAGTTATTACAAGCAAGGGGTTTTAAAGTTACAATTCAGAAATTCGACCCCTATATCAATGTAGATCCAGGTACATTAAATCCATATGAGCATGGTGAATGCTTTGTTACTGTTGATGGACATGAAGCAGATCTCGATTTAGGGCATTACGAGAGATTTTTGAATATCCAGACAACTAAAGAGAACAATATCACTACCGGTAGAATATATCAGAATGTTATTCTAAAGGAGCGTCGTGGAGATTATCTGGGTAAAACAGTTCAGGTTATACCTCATATAACTGATGAGATTAAGAGAAATATAAAATCACTAGGAGTTAAGAGTAAATTCGATTTTGTTATTTCTGAGATTGGTGGAACTGTGGGTGATATTGAGTCCACTCCCTATCTGGAGGCAGTTCGTCAGCTTAGGTGGGAATTAGGTAAAAACTGCTTTTGCATACATCTAACATATATTCCATATATTGCTGCTGCCGGAGAAGTTAAAACAAAACCAACACAGCACTCGGTAAAAGAACTACAATCGTTGGGAATACAACCCGATATGTTAGTACTACGAACAGAACGTAAGTTAAATAAAGAAATACTCGATAAAGTAGCACTTTTTTGTAATGTAGAGCAAGGGGCTGTGATGCAGTCAGTTGATGTCACTACAATTTACGAAGTGCCAACTATGATGCAACGTCAGGGTATGGACGAGGTGTTACTCAGAAAGCTAAACCTTCCATATGACGAAAGGCCTAAAATGGAAGCATGGAATGCCTTTTTGCAAAAGCGTAAAGATGCTAAAAAGGTAGTCAATATAAAACTTATTGGTAAGTATGCAGAATTACCCGACGCCTATAAGTCAATCACCGAATCACTTTCGCAAGCCGCCATTTACAATAATAGAAAACTTGTACTCGATCTGTATCAATCTGAAAAAATCACTTCCGAAAATGTTTCCGAGATATTAGATAAAGCAGATGGTATTATTGTGGCACCAGGATTCGGGCAAAGAGGTATAGAAGGAAAGTTTGAAGCATTAAAATATGCCAGAGAGAATGATATACCAACTTTTGGAATTTGCCTCGGAATGCAATGTATGGTAATTGAGTACGCCAGATCAGTACTAAAACTTGAAGGAGCAAACTCAACCGAAATGGATACAAAGGCAGAGCATAAGATCATAGACTTGATGGAAGAACAGAAGCATATTACAAATATGGGAGCATCAATGCGCTTGGGTTCTTACGACTGTAATATCAAAAAAGGTTCACTTGCATTTAAAGCATACGGTAAAACAAAAATCAAAGAGCGTCATCGCCATCGATACGAGCTAAATAATCAATATAAAGAACAACTAGAGGCTGCAGGAATGAAGTGTACGGGTTTTAATCCCGACTCAGATTTAGTTGAAGTTGTCGAAGTACCAGAATTAAGATGGTACCTGGGCACTCAATTTCATCCCGAGTACAGCAGTACCGTTATTTCGCCTAACCCACTTTTTATGAGTTTTATGGCAGCAGCATCAATCACTAAAGAGTTAAGAAAAAAATAATCCCAATTATTTAATGGATAGAAATACAGTTATTGGATTACTATTGATTACCGCAATAATCATAGGATTCACTATTTACAACAGACCAAGCCAAGAGCAGATTGCAGAACAACAACGTTTGCGCGATTCGGTTGCTCTTGCAGAAAGCCAGCGTCCCGAAATTATAAATGAAGTAGAACAAAAAAGTGATACATCTTCCGGTATTACAGCTCAAATAGAGCAGGGAGATAATATCTCGAGTTTCTTTAGTACAGGAGATACACAGGTTGCCGACTCTGCCGATTCACTAAACAGAGTTGTAGTTTCAGCACCTGCCGAAGAGATAATTGTTTTAGAGAATGAAAAAGTACGTCTTCATTTAAATACTAAAGGTGGAAGTATACAATCTGTACAGCTGAAAGAGTATTTGCATTATTTAGGCGATAGCCTCTATCTGTTCGAAAATGAAGATGAAGCTCGTTTTAATTTAGAACTGTTTAACAGAAATAGTGTAAGGCTATCTACTGAAGAAGAGTATTTTACACCTATAAGAAGTGCTAATGGGAATTCTGTTGTAATGAGACTTCAGCAATCTGAAGATCAATATCTAGATTTTGTTTACACACTACCCGAAGATGAATACATGATGGATTTTGATGTCAGGGTAGTTGGTATGAGAAATGGATTGCACCCCGAAAGTCTTACGAATTTCAGATTTAACTGGGAACAAAAAATCAGACAACAAGAAAAGGGTAGGGCATTCGAAAATCGCTATTCTCGTATTCACTATAAGTATGATAAACAAGATGATGGAAGGCTTAGTGAATCAAAAAATGACAAGGAAGAACTTTCAGATCCTATAAAATGGATTGCTTTTAAAGATCAATACTTCTCAGCAATAATAATTGGAGATAAGCCATTTAGCAATACAATATTAACTTCAGAAATGATATCTGAAGGTGATTATATTAAAGACTACAAAGCAGAAGTTTGGTCGCCAGTTGAAGTGAGTGCCGAAAGTGACCTCATAAGTGCTGGGTTCAAATACTATTTTGGTCCGGTACACTTCAACACACTAAAAGCTTATGATGATGGTGTTAGCAGCAGCTCCGACAAACTAGAGCTCGAAGAAATTGTTCACTTGGGATACAAATGGCTTAGCTGGGTAAATAAGTGGTTTGTAATTCCAATTTTCAACTTCTTCCTTACTTTAGATTGGAGTATGGGGTTAATTATTCTGATATTAACTCTTATCGTAAAAATCATAGTATCACCACTAACATACAAGTCATACATGTCATCTGCAAAGATGCGTGTACTGCGTCCACAAATTCAGGAAATAGAGAAAAAGTTTCCAGGAAAAGAGCAGGATATGATGATGAAGAGACAGCAAGCTACAATGGAGCTTTACAACAAGGCTGGAGTAAGTCCAATGAGCGGATGTTTACCTATGGTAATTCAAATGCCTGTTTTATTAGCTCTATTTTTCTTCTTCCCTTCGGCTATAGAATTACGCCAGCAGAGTTTCTTATGGGCAGACGACCTTTCTACTTTCGATTCTTTAATATCGTGGAGTGGTAATATTCCTTTAGTAACAAAATTCATAGGAAATCATATAAGTATCTTCTGTCTTTTGATGACTGTAACAAATGTGATATATGCCAAATATAATATGGCAGCAATGGATACCGGCCAGCAAACAATGCCTGGAATGAAGAGCATGCCAATATTTATGAGTGTTTTCATGTTTTTCTTCCTAAATTCATACCCATCGGGACTTAACTACTACTACTTCCTTTCAACACTTATAACTATCATTATCACAACAATAATGAAGAAAGTGATTGACGAAGAAAAGATATTAGCCCAACTAGAAGCGAATAAGAAAAAACCTAGAAAAAAGAAATCAGGTTTTATGGCACGACTAGAGGAGGCGCAGAAATTGCAAGAGAAGCAAGCACGTGAAAAGGCAAAAAAGAATTCAAAAAGACACTAGCAATAACCGTTTCAGTTTAGTTTTGTGAACATAATTTTTTATTAATTGTTTTAATAGAATATACATCTAAAATAGTTTTGTTATGAGCGAAGAAAATAAAGTACTTGAGTACGACGAAGACGAATCTCTAAAATTTATTCAGAAGCACCTTCCTGAAGATATGCAGGATGAATTCACTGATGACGAAATTAATTATATCGTAGATTTAGTCTATGAGTTTTACGAAGAGAAAGGTTTTCTTGACGAAAGTGATGAATCTGATATCGAAATCGACGAAGATGAATTACTCGAATACATCTTCGAGAACGCTCGGGAAGACGGTATCAGGGAATATACCGACGAACAAATAGAGGCAATTGTAGCTGGAGAACTAGCCTATTGCGATACACTAAACTTGTTCGATTAAAGCAAAACGAAATCTAAAGAACAACCAAAATTTTAAGTATTATTCATCAAAACAAAAATTAACTATGAGACAATTTTCAAAATTATTAGCCATTACAGTGTTGGCCATTTCACTTGTGTTTTCAAGTTGTGGTGTTAACCGAACAGTTAAAGGAGGAGCTATAGGTGCCGGTTCAGGTGCTGCCGTAGGTGCTGGTGTTGGGGCAATCGCGGGTGGCGGAAGAGGTGCTGCCGTAGGTGCTGGTATTGGTGCTATAATTGGTGGTGCTGCCGGAGCCGTAATTGGCAACAGAATGGACAAGCAGGCTGCCGAACTTGAGCAAATTGAAGGAGCTCAGGTTGAAAAAGTAAACGAAGGAGAAGCTATTAAAGTAACTTTTGAATCAGGTATTCTTTTTGCCACTAATTCAAGTACATTAAATACTGCTTCACGTGCTTCACTTGATAAGTTTGCAACTTCACTTCAAAACAATCCCGACACTGATGTTGAAATTTATGGTCATACCGATAGTACAGGAAGCGATGCTATAAACAACCCACTTTCAGAACGTCGTGCAGAGTCTGTATACAACTACTTAGCTTCAAAAGGTGTTTCAGGTTTACGTATGGCTTATGAAGGCTTAGGATCAAAACAACCTATTGCCGATAATAGCACTGTTGCCGGTAGATCAGAGAATCGCAGAGTAGAAGTCTTTATTTTGCCTAATGCCAAAATGATTCAAGAGGCACAAGAGCAAGCAAAATAAATTCTGAATCGATTTCAATAAAAGTCTAATAAAGAGTTGCGTTGCCTTAATATGGTAACGCAACTTTTTGCTTTAAAACAATAAAAATGAGTGAAGAGCTGTATATACCTAAAGGAGTTTCAAGAGAAGAAGTTTATAAATCGCTTTACCCACAATTAAAAGCTTTAACTGCCAGTGAGCCCGACCTCATAGCAAATATGGCTAATATAACTTCTGCACTAAATGAGTCATTTGGCTTTTTTTGGATTGGATTTTACAGAGTTGTTGGAGAGCGATTGGTGTTAGGTCCTTTTCAGGGACCAGTTGCATGCACGTCAATAGCTTTTGGTAAAGGTGTATGTGGTACGACATGGAAAGAGGAAAAAACAATTATTGTACCCGATGTGGATAAATTTCCCGGTCACATTGCCTGCAGTTCTCAATCTCGTTCAGAGATTGTAGTTCCAGTAAAACATAATAACTTTGTTGTTGCAGTTCTTGATATAGACAGCAGCCAGCTTAATGAATTTGATAAGACCGATGCATACTGGTTAGAAAAAATATGTGCATTATTATAATTAAATTTTTTCTACATACGAAGCTTTTAATTCAACTACAGCACAACCCAACTGTTCAATTCTGATAGCAATCTTAGACTTACCATCAATATGTACCATTTCTCCTTCTAATCCAGCGAGAGAGCCTTTTATCACCCTTATTTTCTCTCCCGGCTGAAGATTGTTAGAACTGAAGTCAACCTGATTATCCGAGTTATCAAGCATAAACTTAAAGTTCTGCATTTGCGAATCAGGTATTTCCGAAGGTTGATGATCTCCCCTTAACACTAGATATCTTATAACCGAGGGTAATCTTATAACTGTTTGCTGTTCTTCTGAATTTACATTAACAAAAATCATCATAGGTATTAGTACCCTCTCAACCTTTTTCTTTCTATCGCTCCATTGCCTAATTTCCGTCTGTACAGGTAGAAAATTATCAATATTTAAAGAGATTAGATGATCTCTAACCTTTTTCTCGTGATGCATTTTTACGTATGCAGCAAGCCATCTTTTATCCATAACTCTTCCTGATGCTATTTTTAATTAATCTAAATGAATTGGTTTATTCAAAAACAAAAATACAAAAATAATCTTTATCCATGTTTTAAACATATTTGCATATATTTTGAATCGTACGCAAATAATTGAACAAATAAAATCAGTTTTTTTGTGTAAGTTTGTACATAGAAATTATTCAAGAGTTTATAGCTATTATTATATATAAGTATTAATGAACAAAATATCTATTTTGCTCATTCTGCTTTTTTGTAGTTTTCCGAGTATGTTTTCAAATGATCCTCCAGCTACAGAAATCAGAGCAGTTTGGTTAACAACTAACTACGGATTAGATTGGCCACGCAACAGAGCTAGTCAAGAGTCTCAGAAAAGAGAACTGATTACAATATTAGACAGTCTTAAGAAATATAACTTCAATACAGTTATGTTTCAGGTAAGAGCACGAGGAGAAGTTTTCTATCACTCCAAAATCGAGCCACTCTCATCACTTGTTGTATCAGGTAGTAATGAAAATACAAAGTTTGATCCACTAGCTTTTGCTATTGAAGAATCTCATAAACGTGGTTTAGAGTGTCATGCATGGCTGGTAACCTATCCTTTGGGTGCCGATAGACATGTAAGAAGTCTTGGTTCAAATTCAGTAACTAAAAAACAACCAACAATCACTAAAAAGTTTAAGGGTGAGTGGTTTCTCGATCCGGGTAATCCCAGAACCGATGATTATCTGCTATCAATTGTCGAGGAAATTGTTACTAATTACGATGTTGATGGCATACATATGGACTATATTAGATATCCCGATAATAGAGGGCAGTTCCCCGATGATGGTTTATATAGATTACACGGAAAAGGCAAATCTATAAGCGATTGGAGAAGAGACAATATTACAAGGTTTGTATCAAAGTTGTATAGTAAAGTAAAAGAGATAAAGCCTTGGGTTCAGGTTAGTAGTGCCCCTTTAGGCAGATATCGTGCACTAAACGATAGAGGCAGAGGATGGACAGCACATGAAACAGTTTTTCAAGATGCCGGCAAATGGATGAAATTGGGCATACACGATGCACTTTACCCTATGATGTATTATAAAGACGAACTTTTTTATCCATATCTCGATGATTGGATTATAAATAGTAACAACAGAATATTAGTGCCTGGGCTTGGTGCATATCAAATGATAGAGTTAAAATGGTTGCTAAACGACATTACCAATCAGGTTGATTATTCCAGAAATAAAAAGGTTCACGGACAAGCCTATTTTAGAACCGAAAACGTACTTTCAAACACAAACGGTATTTTGCATAGTTTGAACAATTATTATAAAACACCCGCAAAACTACCTCCAATGGTTTGGTTGTCAGATAGTATACCCAATAGACCTTTTAATATAAGCGCAGAGAAGAACGAAGAGGGATTATTTGAATTAAGATGGGAAAGTGCCGATGATGATAGCAGGGTAACCTACAACGTTTATAGAAGCGCCACAGATGATTTTAGCACAGATAATGCACATAATATTATTGCTATAGGATTAAAAGAGCCATATTTCAGTTATAATGCAGAAAACAACGATTTGGCTTTTTATTATTACATAACTGTTTCAGACTCATTTCATAACGAAAGTGAGATAAGTATTCCTGCATTTTTTTATCACTCCGATACTGTTAAGTAGATAACAATAGTATCAGAATATTACTAAAGAAATTTTAGTGACTAATGTAAGAATAATAAAAGCTGGGTAAATCTATTTAAAATCCGAAAAATAGAATAATTTTGTAATTATGGAAGCTAATCTCAAAATAAGAGAACAAGTTAAGGACGAATTTACAGAGTATCTTACACTACATAAACATCGTAAGACACCCGAGCGGTTTGCTATACTCGATCATATCTATACCTATAAAGGTCACTTCGATATGGAAACTCTTTTTAACTTCATGTCCGAAAAAGATTTTCCTGTTAGCAGAGCCACTCTCTACAACACAATGGAGCTCTTATTAGATTGCGGATTAGTAGTAAAGCATCAGTTTGGTGGAAATATGTCAAAATACGAAAGAGCATTTGGCAATGAAAACCATAATCATATAATTTGTACTACATGTGGTGAAGTGAGAGAAATGAAGAATGATGATCTCCTTACCGCATCTCAGCTTAAAAAAATCAGAAAATTTACTGTCAATTATTATAGCATGTATATCTACGGTACATGCAGTAAATGTAGCCATGCAAAAAAAATGGAGCTGATGAGAATTGAGCGTCAGAAAAACAAAGAAAAATCAAAAAAATAAATAATATAATAGTTAAACAGATGAAAGTTGATGTGATTTTAGGACTCCAATGGGGAGACGAAGGAAAAGGTAAAGTAGTAGATGTTCTTACACCAAACTACGACGTTGTGGCCCGCTTTCAAGGCGGTCCTAATGCTGGTCATACATTAGAGTTCGAAGGTCAGAAATATATTCTAAAATCAATTCCTTCGGGTATATTCCAAGAAGGAATAACGAATGTAATAGGAAATGGTGTGGTAATAGACCCCGCTCTTTTTAAACAGGAAGTCGAAAAACTCGAGGAAACCGGTCATATACTTACCGAGCGCCTTTTAATTTCCAAAAAGGCTCATCTTATTTTACCTACTCACAGGCTTCTTGATGCAGCCTCAGAAACAGCTATGGGGCACGAAAAGATTGGTACTACAGGTAGGGGCATCGGACCAACGTATACTGATAAGATTGGCCGCCACGGACTAAGGGTAGGAGACCTGTTTCATAATTTTGAAGATAAATATAAAAAGGCTGTCGATCGCCATAAAAAGATACTCAACAGATATAATGTCGAGTATGATTTAGAATCTCTCGAAAAAGAGTGGTTCGAGGGTGTCGAGAAGATGAAACAGTATAAATTCGTAGATAGCGAGTATTATATAAACAAACAGATTGCAGATGGAGGTTCTGTTTTAGCTGAAGGTGCTCAAGGATCGCTACTTGATATAGATTTCGGATCTTATCCGTTTGTAACTTCTTCAAACACAATTTGTGCAGGTGCGTGTACAGGGCTTGGAATTGCACCACAACAAATTGGTGATGTATATGGTATCTTTAAAGCATATTGCACAAGAGTAGGTAGCGGACCTTTCCCAACTGAGTTATTTGATGAAGATGGTCAGAAGCTTCGCGACAATGGTAATGAATACGGATCTGTAACTGGAAGGCCGCGTCGCTGTGGTTGGATAGATCTTGTTGCTCTACGCTATACCATCATGCTAAACGGAGTTAATAAGCTTGTAATGATGAAAAGCGATGTTCTCGATAGCTTCGATACAATTAAAGCATGTGTGTCTTATAACATAAATGGCGAAGAGTCTGAGGATCTGCCTTTCGATATCTCAGAATCTATAGATCCTAACTATATCGAGCTTCCAGGATGGAAAACAGACATGACCTCTATGAGATCTGAAAATGATTTTCCCGAAGAATTTAATAACTATATTACCTTCCTCGAAGAGGAGCTTGGTGTACCCATCTCAATAGTTTCTTTAGGTCCCGATAGAGCACAAACAATTATAAGATAACATCTGAATGCTTTATTGAACTTTTAAATGTGTCAAATGTTAAATAGTAACAGAAAATATTATTTATGTCAGCAATTTGGATTTTATTTATAGCAATAGCTATTGTAGGGTGGGTTGTTCAGGCTCGTCTTCAAAGCAGGTTTAAAAAATACTCAAAAATACCCCTACGCAATGGTATGACCGGTAAGGAAGTAGCAGAAAAAATGTTACATGAAAACGGTATTTACGATGTACAGGTGATATCTACCAGAGGGCAACTCACCGACCATTACAACCCTCTAAAGAAGACTATCAATCTAAGCGAACCGGTTTATGGTTCTTACAGTGTTGCAGCAGCAGCAGTAGCCGCTCACGAAACTGGTCACGCACTTCAGCATGCAAAAGGGTATGCCCCTTTAAAAATGCGTTCAGCCCTGGTACCAATTGTATCATCTACTTCAAAATGGGTTATGTGGGTAATCCTGGCCGGTATCTTTATGATACAAACCTTTCCCGGACTGCTTTGGTTTGGTATTGCAATGTTTGCAATGTCAACCCTGTTTAGCTTTATTACCCTTCCAGTAGAGAAGAATGCAACAAACCGTGCTCTTCAATGGCTCAGCAGCGCAGGTATCACCGATTCAAGTAATCATGCACAGGCAGTCGATGCTCTCAGATGGGCTGGATACACATATGTAGTTGCAGCTTTAAGTTCACTTGCAACTCTTCTATACTACGTTATGATAGCCATGAGTGGTAGCCGAAGATGAATTAAATATGAAAAAAGTTCTTATCACCGGAGGCTCAGGAATGATTGGTCTCAAACTCTCAGAAATGCTAATAGAAAAGGGCTATAAGGTGATTTGGCTTAGTCGCGAAAGATATATTAAAGCAGAAATACCCCGATATAGATGGGATTATCGTAAAGGGGAAATAGATACAGAAGCATTAGAGCAGGCAGATGTGGTAGTACATCTAGCAGGCTCTAATCTTGGAGACGATAGCTGGACAAGGCGTAAAAAGCAAAAAATTGTCGAGAGTCGTGTCCTCACAACTAAACTCCTACTCGATACCTATAAATCTTTAAACAAAAAGCCAGATGCATTTATATCAGCCTCAGCGGTTGGTTACTACGGAATGCATACCGATGATAACATTTATAACGAAGAAGATCAACCGGCAAGAAATGATTTTTTAAGTCGTACTTGCAAAAAATGGGAATCTGCTGCTTTTCAATTTCAAGAAGAGCTAGGTGTTCGTACTGTTGCATTGCGCACCTCCTTCGTAATTTCAAAAGAGAGCGAAGCATTTAAAAAGATGGTTCTCCCCACACGTTTTGGACTTGGTGCTCCTATGGGAAGTGGCAAGCAATATATGAGCTGGATTCATCTCAATGATTTGTGCAATCTATATATCAAATCTATCGAAGATGATATGATGAGCGGTATCTACAATGCAGCCGCACCCCAGCACACCACAAATAAAGAACTTATGCGTTCCATAGCTAAAGAGCTTAAGCGTCCTTTTATAATTCCACGCATACCCTCATTTTTAATGAAGTTAATAATGGGAGAATCTGCCGGCATGGTTTTAGAGGGTAGTCGTGTATCCTCGCAAAAAGCCATCGATTCCGGCTTTAAATTTCAATACCCCTCAATTAAAGAAGCTATTCAGGTTTCTCTAAATTAATTATTTTTTTGTCTTATAAATTAATGTTTTATTGAATGTTGATTGATTACTGATAGATGTTTTATTGATTAATTAAGATTTTAACACTATCAAAATAAACAATCTACTTTTACCTATGTTTAATCTAATATCACAGTAAAAATCACCTTGTTTTTTAGGTGCCAATATTTTAATAATTAGGTGTCAACTATCTCACATACACTCCAATAATAAATTATTTTCAAAAATGACTCCAATAAATAACAACGCTCCCGTTAAAGCAGTAGAAAGTATACAAATTGAAGCCACACCCCAAAGAGTATGGGAAATTCTAACCGATATAAATAATTGGGATAAGTGGAACAGAGATATTAAGCAAGCAAAAATAAAAGGAGACCTTGCAGCTGGAACTACTTTCGACTGGAATAGCGGAGGTAATAAAATAAGTTCAACACTTCACACTGTAACACCTTTAAGAGAGATAGGGTGGAGTGGTAAAGCTTTTGGTGCATTTGCAATTCACAACTTCACACTAACTGATATTAACGGCAAAACAGAGCTGTTGGTAGAAGAGAGTATGGAAGGTTTTCTGATGCGCTTTTTCAGAGGTTATATGCAAAACACTTTAGAAAATGGAATTAATAACTGGCTCATTCAATTAAAAGAGACAGCAGAAAATGTTTAATTAAAAACCAGAATATGGAAAGACTAATTTACCCCTGCATATGGTGCGATAACAATGCCGATGAGCAGCTAGGCAGATGTATTACTCAAACAATTTAGTGTTATGAATAAATTAAATCCCTATCTAAATTTCGCCGGTAATTGCGAAGAAGCATTCAACTATTATAAAAAAGTTTTTGGAGGAGAGTTTTCATATTTCTCCAGGATGTCTGATATGGAGAATGAAGAATTCCCCGAGGAAGATAAAAATCTTATAATGCATGTAAGCCTGCCCATAGGCAACGATATACTAATGGGCTCAGATGTAGCAACTGATATGAAACCTATGTTCAAACAAGGGAATAATAATTATATAAGCATCACACCCACAAGTAGAGAAGAAGCCGATCGGTTGTTTAGTGAACTCTCTGCTGGTGGCGAGGTAGAAATGCCAATGGAAGAGATGTTCTGGGGCGACTATTTCGGTAGCTTCAGAGATAAGTTTGGTATTTACTGGATGATAAACTACTTTTTAGGAGAACGTATTGTTTAAAAGATATCTCTCTAAGATTTTCTTTCTGTTTACTTTAAGTCCGGAGTCTTAAGAATCTCTTCTTAACAACTCCGGACTCATTTATTTTCAAGAACAATCACATCGGCCCCCGTCTTAAGAGGTACTTTAATTTTGTAATGCCCATTTCAGTATCGCCGGACAGTAAGTTGTTTTAGATTATTCTATTGTCCACATTTAATTCGATTTAGCGATCCTAAATAATTTACCCGAATCGGTAACCGCAT
>CAZSBA010000022.1:28103-30024 GCA_964605035.1 uncultured Proteiniphilum sp.
CACATTTAATTCGATTTAGCGATCCTAAATAATTTACCCGAATCGGTAACCGCATAAAGAGCACCATCATCTCCTTCTCCAATATCTCTTATTCGCTCACCCTCATCAACTAGCAATCTTTCCTCGCCCACAACCCTGTTGTCTTTTAATACTAAACGAGCAATATGTCTGCTGCTGAGTCCACCAATAAATAGATTATTTTCCCATTCAGGTATCACATTCGAACTGTAGAAAGTCATTCCACTAGGCGAAAGCACAGGATCCCAATAATAAACCGGCTGTTCCATTCCCTCCTTCTGAGTAGCAGCTTCTCCAATAACATTTCCGTTATACTCAATACCATAACCAATTGTTGGCCATCCATAGTCCACACCAGGCTTAATAAGGTTTATCTCATCTCCACCACGTGGCCCCATCTCGCTAAGCCATAGCTCTCCTGTTGTTGGGTGTATGTCTAAACCCTGAGGATTACGATGTCCATAGCTGTATATTTCAGGCAACGCACCGGGTGTGTTTAAAAACGGATTTCCATCAACAGGCTTCCCTTCGGGTGTTATATGAATAACCTTTCCATGTGCAGTTTCTAGCTTCTGAGCATTATAACGTGTCTCTAAACTAGAGCGCTCTCCTGTAGATAAAAATATATTACCATCCTTGTTAAATAGTAATCTACTCCCAAAGTGCATGCTGTTATCAAAGTAAGGTATTGCACGATATATAATTGTGAAATTCTCAATCACCGTTTCATCATCAGATAGCCTGCCTTTACCAACTGCTGTTAATGAGCCTTCAGGCGTACGTTCTGCTAGAGAGAAATATAACATTCTGCTTGTTTCAAAGTCGGGTGCAACTGCCACATCCAATAATCCCCCTTGATTTCTGTCGTCAACTTCTGGAAAACCCGTAATCTTACTACTTACAGCACCCTCTTTAGTTACTATACGCATAGTGCCACCTTTTTCTGTAATGGCCAGTCTACCATCAGGCAGAGATGTCACTGCCCACGGTTTATCCAACTCCGATGTAAGAGTTGTAGTAGAGTAGGGAGTTTCAGTCTTAACACCGGCTACCCTTGTCTGCCCTTCAAATGCAGGCTGGTAATTAGTGTTGGGTTTCTCTGTCTCTACAGGAGGTAAAGCCTCTACCACTAACTCTTGTTCGTTGTTACTCTTTCGTTCATCGCACGATGCAGAAGAGAATAGAATTAAAATTGCTATTAAAGCTGTTATTTTAAGATTTTGCATATAAAAATTATATTAATAAACATTATTGTAATTTCTTATGAAACAACAGCTCTATCAATTTTGTTTATTTAATTTCAAGCTCTATCCATTTCGACCTATCAGGAGGTGCAGGTGAAGTCACTCTTTTGCGTGGTGAAACCTTCAGTTCTTCAAGTAGTACCTCCACAGCCTTCTCAATAGACGGGTCGTTCCCTTTTGCCAGTTCCTCGGGTCTGTCTACAACTTCAATATCCGGATAAACCCCAACTCCTTCTATAATCCACTCACCATTCTCGTCATATATACCAAACATCGGCACAGATATATATCCACCATCAACCAAGCGAGCATTTCCCGAAATACCTACCAGTCCACCCCAAGTGCGGGTCCCAATTAGTTTTCCTTCTCCTGTCTTGCGAAAGAAATATGGAAAAGCATCACCTCCCGATGAGGAATAACCGTTTATAAGCATGGCTTTAGGACCGTCATGTGCTAACCCTGGCGATTTCATAGGCTGCTCAATATTATTCCTGTGCCAATAAACTAGCGTGCGTCTGTTTACCAAATCAATCATCCTGTCGGGAATAAAACCACCTCCATTATATCTGTCGTCAATAATAAGTGCATCTTTATGGTTATACGCCAGCATACCTTTAAAAAGCTCTCTGTTACCCTCAATAGCAGTGTTAGGAACATGA
>CAZSBA010000023.1:0-4803 GCA_964605035.1 uncultured Proteiniphilum sp.
AAGGTAGGATATATCCCAGTGATTACAAATGGTATGACAAAGCAAAATACGAGGTAATTCAAAGGATTGAGCAATGGCTTTATTAATAGATAGTTGACTAGCGTATCTCTTTTAACTGGCAACACCTGATAACTCTCAATATTAAGTCTACTCAGAGGTTGCATCACGTATCGTATCAATAGTAATGCTAGCATGGCATAGATAATGCTGCCATTGAAAATGTCAGCAGGGTTAGACTGAGGTGCAATTTCCTGAAGTAATTTAGGTAATAACAATCCCAGCATCACCAAAATCGAAATAAAGTAAAGTGCCATCAATCCAGCAAATATATTTACTATCAGGTTTTTATAATAACTAGGAGAGCGTACACTTTGCAGCCAGTAGTGTTTAAAAAGTGTTTTATACATAGGTGTGAAATAATAGATTATCTTTTTCCAAATAATCCGCCAAAAATACCACGAGTTATTGTTTTACCCAATTCATAACTAATCTGTCTCTTCGCACTTTTGCCAACTTGGTCAAGAAGATCGCCTAATATACCTTGCTCCTCTTTCTTTTTTCTTGCTGCCACACGTTTAGCTCTCTCTTCTTCTCTTGCAGCTTTTTCAGCCTCTTTTTGAAGTCGAACTCTCTCTTTTTCCTCGGCAGCTAAACGCCTCTCTTCTTCAAGCAGATTTTGTTTGTGTGATAATATTTCGTAAGCCGACTCTCTGTCAATCAGATCTTCATATACGCCATATATTAAAGAACCACGCAAAGCCTGATCTCTTTCACTAGAGGTAATTGGTCCAATCTGTCCCTGTGGTGGAAGTATATTTGCTCTCTCTACCATTTGAGGAGCACCTTTTTCATCTAGAAAAGAAACCAGTGCTTCACCAGTGTTTAGTTGAGTTATAGCTTCTACGGTACTGAATTTAGGGTTTGCGCGGAAGGTGTTTGCAGCCACTTTCACAGCCTTTTGGTCGTTTGGGGTGTAAGCCCTCAATGCGTGTTGAACTCGATTGCCCAACTGCCCTAAAATGCTGTCTGGTATATCTGCAGGATTCTGAGTACAGAAATAAATTCCTACCCCTTTAGATCTAATCAAACGTACAATTTGCTCCACTTTTTCTAATAAAGAGCTTGGCATATCATTGAACAACAGATGAGCCTCATCAAAGAAAAATACTAGCTTAGGCTTATCCAAATCTCCAACCTCGGGAAGTGTTTCATATAGGTCGTCAAGCAACCACAATAAGAATGTAGTATACACCCTTGGCGAGTTCATAAGTTTATCCGCTGCAAGAATATTTATTACTCCTTTGCCCTCTTCTGTCTGAATGAAATCTGTAATTTCCAAATCAGGTTCTCCAAAGAACTTATCAGCACCCTCACTCTCAATACGCATTAATCCTCTCTGTATTGCTCCAATACTTGCTGGTGAGATGTTGCCATATTTAGTAGTAAATTCTTTCCTGTTATCTCCAATAAACTGAAGCATCTTCTGTAGGTCCTTCAAATCTAATATTAGAAGATTATTGTCATCAGCAATCTTAAATGCCATCGACAATATTGCTCCTTGCGTATCATTTAGGTTAAGCAAACGCTCAAGCAAAAGCGGTCCCATTGATGTAACAGTTGTACGCACAGGATGGCCTTGTTCGCCAAATACATCCCAAAACCTCACAGGAAAAGACTTATATTCAAACCCCTTTTCTTTAAGGTTGTATCCGTCAACTCGTTTTTTTACGCTCTCTTTATTACCGCCAATATTAGCTACACCCGATAAGTCTCCTTTCATATCAGCAGCAAATACGGGCACGCCCATATCGCTAAACGTTTCTGAAAGGGTTTGAAGAGTAACTGTCTTTCCCGTTCCTGTAGCTCCTGTGATAAGTCCGTGACGATTTGCCATTTTTGGTATCAGGCAAACTTCTTTTTCGTTGTTGATGGCTATAAAAGCACGACTGCTGTTATCGTACATGTTAATCTGATTTTTGGTTTGTGTTATAGCAAAGTTAAACAAATATTTTAAAACAAGTTATTAAGTCGTGTATTATGTTAATCCATTCTTTCTTCAAGGTTAGTATATTACAAACGTTTAGTATTCAGCAATTTTTTTTACTGACAATCTTTATCTCTGCTACTAAACTTTAGCTGCATCAATTTTATCTCGCCAAGCTAATTAAAATATTAGATTATATATTAATACAAATAACAAACGAAATAGCAATGAGTAGCCCCGACAATGAAGTTGTTTTCAGATAAGAGTCAAGCTCATGTCCGCTTTTAAATCTGATTTCTCTGAGCATCTTAAAAAGTAAAAGAAAGAAGAAGAGATAGATATACCTGTACCATGGTTGAGGTTCAAATATATTGTTGAACGCTAGAAAACCGAAAAAAGAGATGAACGTTAATATAGAGTGGTAGATCTTGGCCCTTTTAAGTCCCAGTTTAACAGCAATAGTTGTTTTCCCCGACTTCCTATCATTCTCAATATCACGCATGTTGTTTATATTCAATATCATGGTGCTGATTACTCCGATAGAAATAGCAGGCAGTACTGACACAAAGTCAAGAGAGTGCGTATGAAGATAGTAGGTGCCAATGACAGGTACAGGTCCAAAAAACAAAAAAGCAAAAATATCGCCCCATCCTCTATAACCATAAGCATGCTTGCCCATAGTATAGAATAGAGCTGCAATGATGCATAATAAACCGATAAAAATCAGTGATATCCATGCAGCTCCGTTTACATAAGGGGCAATTTTATATACTAAAACAGAACCGGAAAGTATGCATAAAACTACAAAAACTACAATAGCCACCTTCATCTGACCTGCAGATATAATGCCACCCTGCACAGCCCGAGTAGGTCCCAGTCGCTTACCCGTTATATCTGTTCCTTTTTGGAAATCACCCAAATCGTTAGCCAGGTTAGCCAAAATCTGAATTGTGACAGCCAAAATCATTGCGAAGATAAATATGGTAATATCCAATTTACCTTCATGCAAGGCCAGTCCACTACCCAAAATTACCGTTGATGCGGCTAAAAAAAGAGTGCGTAGTCTGAAAGCTGAGATCCAATCTTTTGCAGATGCCATTTTCTGCCCTATTAATTAGTAAGACCGTGCAAAAATCACCCTTTGGGCAGAGGGCTTACCGGTTACCATACAAACACCGGGTGTTTTATCACCATCAAGAGGTATACAACGAATAGTTGCTTTTGTATCATTCTTAATAAGCTCTTCGGTTTCAGGTGTACCATCCCAGTGGCAAAGCAAGAACCCACCTTTTTCAATCTCCACCTTAAACTCGTCATAAGAGTTCACCTCACGAGTTTGTGTTGTGCGGAAATCGAATGCTTTCTTATAGATATTATCCTGTATCTCGTCTAGTAGATTCTTTAAGTAGCTCTCAATACCATCACAAGAGAGAGTCTCTTTTGTTAATGTATCTCGTCTTGCCACCTCAATTGTATTATTCTCTAAATCCCTTCCACCTATTGCCAGTCTCACAGGAACACCTTTAAGCTCATATTCCGAGAATTTCCAACCCGGTTTTTTGTTGTCGGAGTTGTCATACTTAACACTTACACCAAGAGCTTTTAATTTAGTCACAATACCTGCAACTTTTTCATTTATTTGTTCAAGCTGTTCTTTGTTTTTGTAGATAGGAACAATAACTACCTGGTAGGGTGCCAATTTGGGAGGCAGCACTAAGCCGTTATCATCAGAGTGAGTCATGATAAGAGCACCAATCAATCGAGTTGAAACACCCCATGATGTAGCCCATACATATTCTCTTTTACCATTCTGGTCGGAGAACTGAACATCAAACGCTTTGGCAAAATTCTGTCCTAGGAAGTGTGAAGTTCCCGATTGTAGAGCTTTTCCATCCTGCATAAGTGCCTCAATTGTATATGTCTCGATGGCTCCGGCAAATCTTTCAGACTCAGACTTGAATCCCTTAACAACAGGCATAGCCATATATTTTTCGGCAAACTCAGAGTATACGTTTATCATCTGTTCGGTCTCTTCAATAGCCTCCTCCTTAGTTGCGTGAGCAGTGTGGCCCTCTTGCCAGAGAAACTCTGTTGTTCTAAGAAACAACCTCGTCCGCATTTCCCAGCGAACCACATTGGCCCATTGATTGATTAACAGTGGGAGGTCGCGATACGACTGAATCCAGTTTTTATAAGTGCTCCAAATAATTGTTTCAGAAGTTGGGCGTACCACCAGCTCCTCTTCGAGCTTAGCCGTAGGGTCAACAATCACGCCCCCTCCATTTGGATCATTTTTCAAACGGTAGTGAGTTACCACTGCGCACTCTTTGGCAAAACCTTCCACATGTTCGGCTTCCCTGCTAAGATATGATTTTGGAATAAAAAGAGGGAAATATGCATTCATATGACCTGTTTCTTTAAACATATCATCTAGTTGACGCTGCATCTTTTCCCAAATGGCATATCCATAGGGCTTTATAACCATGCAGCCTCTAACGGCCGAGTTCTCAGCCATATCTGCCTTAATAACCAAATCTTGATACCACTGTGAGAAATCTTCGCTTCTAGGAGTGAGCTCCTTCAATACCTTTGCCATTATATTATTTTGAAAAATTGTTGTATTAATTTGAAGTTGCAAAGATAATAATTTTTCATGTATTACATTCCAATTATATAATGTATAGATAGTGGCATTGTCACCAAAATAGAATGAAGAATACAAATCGGGCATAGATAAGTATACTATAATAATATAATATACATGGTTATACGCATTCATATTTTAAGTAATGTTAAAGAAAAAGTGTCATATATTACAT
>CAZSBA010000023.1:4903-30018 GCA_964605035.1 uncultured Proteiniphilum sp.
TAAATAATACTCAAAACATAATCCCTACCAAATCCTTCATCTCCTCATATCAACTCTCTATTTTATTGAGGATGATTAGGACTTAGTAGGGAGTTGGTAAGAAATTAATATGGTTATATTCCCTATTGCTAAAAACTGTTTTGTTTGTATATGCGTTACATTCAAAACATATATTTTTTATTAAGATGAAAGCAAATGGGAAAACAGTAAATGAAATACTGAAAAATCTACCCGATGATAGAGTTGAACCATTTAACAAGCTACATAAAGTTATTATGGAAAACTTGCCAAATGGATTTGAAGCAGCCATTAGTTATGGTGGTTTAGGTTATGTTGTGCCACATTCAATATATCCTTCTGGTTATCATTGCAAACCAAGTGAACCACTTCCATTTGCGGGAATTGCCTCACAAAAAAACTCCATCAATTTATATCATATGGGTATTTATTCAAACCCTAAATTATTAGAATGGTTTGTTACTGAGTATCCTAAGCACAGTCGGCAAAAAATTGATATGGGTAAAAGCTGTATACGATTTAAGAAGTTTAATGAAATACCTTATGAGCTTATTGGTGAGTTAATGACAAAAATAAGCGTAAATGAATGGATAAGTTTTTATGTAGAGAATATGAGAAAATAGGAGAAACTGAAACTGTTGCTAAAACTTTATGTCACGTAGGACCAACATTAAGCTCACTTATTTTTCAACATTCCCTCTAAAAAACGAGAAGTAAATTCCGGTTGCTCCAATAATTGCAAATATCATAAATCCCCATTTCAATGCATTTAGAAATAAGATATCAGGTACTTCTTCTACCGATTGATTACCAAAGTTTATTGAAATTAGTAAGGTTATGATGCTCATGCTTATAATTTGCCCAAACACCCTCATAGAAGAGGCGAGTCCGGATGCCTGACCATACTGTTTACGATCAACCGAGCTCATTATTGTGTTCATATTTGGCGATGAGAATAGTGCGAATCCTAGTCCAACCCAAATGAGCACTCCAATTATGTATGGTATGGGTGTATTGTGCGAAAGGAATGCCAGCATTGCTAGTCCTGAGGAGCACATAGCCATTCCTGTAGTGGCAAAATAGCGGGGTTGAATTTTGTCAGATAGTTTTCCAACTATGGGAGAGAATATAGCCATCATTATTGGTTGTGCAATGATTACGGCCCCGGCTTCTCTTGGAGATAGGTTTTGTACTTTCTGAAGATATAGACTGAGAAAAAAAACTATGGCAAAAGTTGATGTGTAATTTATGAGTGCCGATAAGTTTGAGTATGTAAACAGCTTGTTTTTTGTGAAAAGTGATGTATTCAATAGAGGATTTACGACTCTGCTTTCAATTTTCCAAAAGATTAATAGTAGTATTAGTGATATCGCCATTAGTGTCCATCCAGTAGTTGAGGGTAGCTGAGAAGAACCGTAAACGAGGGTAGTTAATCCGGTCATAAATAATATGGTGCCAAGCAAATCGTTTTTCACAGGTAACTTTTTTATCTTCTTTTCGCGCTTAAGGTGAATCACAGATATAATGAATGTGAAGACTCCAAATATGGCCGCAATAAGAAATAGAATACGCCAACCAAAATGTTGAGTAATAATACCACCTAAAAGGGGGCCCAAAGCCAAACCTGTGTATACAGCAGATACTGAAATACCCAAAACACGTCCTCTTTTCTCTGAGGGAAATGATGATACAAGAATTGCCTGCCCGGTTGTTCCGGTGAAAGCTGTTCCTACTCCTTGCAGAAATCGAGCTGCAATTAGCCAGGTTCCATTTGGAGCAACAAAACAGACTGCCGAAGCTATAGTGAATAAAATGAGACCCAGTTTAAAAAGCTTTCTGTTGTCGGTTTTATCACCCCACGCACCAGATGGCATCATAAACAGAGCCATACCGAGTATGAAAGAGGTGATAATCCAACTTAGTTCCAGAGCAGATAACGAAAAGCTATGCTCAATAGAGGGTAATGCAATATTTACTGCAGACACCAAAAAGGTGCCCATAAAAGATGTGATTGCTACAACAAGTAGTATTGATTGATTTTTTCTTTTGTCCGTCATTTATTATAGGTTTCCCTTACATGTTTAACAGTTATAGGTGTTTTGCTTGTTCGTTTAAGTTCGGGCGATGTGATGGTTACAGTAATTTTTTCGTTTGGCATCAAATCAATAAAATTATCGCTATACTGTGCACCCAATACTGGTATTTCTATGAATACATCTTTGGCTAGTTTACTACTCAACAGAGTAATATTATATTCACCATCGGCATATTTTATGCTGGTTTTAACTTCCGTTTCGGGAAGCTCAAGCTTATTTGGCCAGTAAAAGAAGTAATCTTTCTGAGAAATCTTATTACCCTTGCTGTCTGTAAGAAAAGCATTTATCATAGTGTGTGCTTTTTCGCTTTCACTTACTAAATCAGCAATATTATAAGTCTTTACAATCTTGCTATCATTGGCTTTGGCACTTACAACTTCAGTAAACTCTTTCTTCAAGCCAGTTGAAAAGTCGATAATCCTCACTGTAAGCTTCAAGTTGTTTGAGTCATGAAGATAGTCTGACATAGTGTAATAGTTGAGCTTTCCATCTTTTGCCTCTACGCCCAGGGCAAGAGGAGCAAAAACATCTCTCATTCTGTAATGCTGTGCTTTCCAGTTGTTGTAGTAGTCGATACTCGACCAAGATACCACTGGCCAACTATCGTTTATCTGCCAATAAAGTGCACCCATACAGTAGGGTCTGCCTCTTCTCATAGCCTCAACAGATTCCTCCATACCGTTGCCCTGCATTACTAGTCCCAGGTAAACAAAATCTTCAAAATTATCGGGTTCGTGATAATACATATCCATGTATTTTTTGATAAGAGAGTTTCCTGTAGAAGCTTTTTGGTGCACTTGCATTACTTCACTTTCTAGTTCCCATTGATCGGGCTCTGCAAAGGTTCTGATTGTCTTCATCTCAGGAAAAGATTGAAATCCAAACTCACTTGCAAAGCGAGGAAGCCTATCTGCCAACGCTTCAAATGGAAGTTCGCCATACCATAAGCCCCAGTCGTGAACATCACCTGTGTTAAACAGTTCGGGACGCCCCCAATTAGCCAGGTCGGGTGAACCATGCACATAATTACGTGTACCATCAAACTCGTCAACCAGCGAAGGCAATAATTCTCTAAATGTTTTGTTGTACCCCTCAAACCACTGATCCATTATTTCATCTGTTACATCTTTTCTCCAGCCCCAGTAATTAAGTCCTTCAAGTACCTCATTATTTCCACACCAGTAGGCAAGCGATGCGTGATTGCGCAATCTTTTGATATTATAAATAGCCTCTTGCTTTACATTGTTTAAGAAGAAGTCGTCGGAAGGATATGCTGTACAACCAAATATAAAATCTTGCCATACGAGTATACCCCTCTCATCTGCCTGGCGATAGAATTCTTCATTTTCATATATTCCACCTCCCCATACACGCACAAAATTCATGTTGGCACCTGAAATATTGTCAAATATCGTTTCGTAGAATTGAGTATCTTGCTTATGAGTAAAAATCTCACCGGGGATATAGTTTGTGCCTTTTGCAAATATCGGAACTCCGTTAACTTCAAAATAATAGGATTTGCCATGTTCATCTTCTTTGGCAATGTGGCGAATTGATCGTAGCCCTGTTCTCACATCTTTAACTGCCACTACTTCATCATCAATAATAACCATTGCATAAAAATCATAAAGATGTTGCTCGCCCCAATTAACAGGCATCCATAGATGAGGATTTTCAATTATTGTGGGTAATGAAAAAAGATTGTTACCTTTTTGAAGTTTAACCTCCATGCCTGTAGATTGGAGTTGTTTAAGCTCCTCTTTTGTTTGAGGAATACTGTTGTGCTTTTTATCATTTAATGAGTAGCCAAAAGCAATTGTAGCATTCGTATTTTCTATTGAATAGATTTCTATAATATTATTGATATTGGCCTTTTCGCTTGTAACCGACGATTGCTTGACATAGTAATCTTCGATTCTTGCTTTATTGTAGAAGTTAAGCGTTACAGGCTTCCAGATACCCATTTGCACAATACGTATTCCCCAATCCCAACCAAAATGGTAAGGTGCCTTACGGTTATATACGCTCAGCTTTTCTTCTCTGTGATCATTACCAGCCGGGTACTCATATCCAAATGTTTCTCTTGCTGGCATCATACGGTTAATAGGAGAGTAAAATCTTATATGTAGCTTATTTTCACCTACCTTAAGAAGATTTTTTACAGGAACCTTATGTCCTATAAACATATTTTCTGTTTGTAAAATCATTGCTCCATTTAAAAAAACATCGGCATGTGTATCTAATCCTTCAAAAAAGATGTAGGCATCATCACGATTGAGTTGATCGGCATTTAAAACAAAAGTCTTTCGATAATCCCAATCTTCATCTTCAACCCATTGAATGTCTTTTTCATTGGTTCCATAAAAAGGGTCGGGCAGGACACCATGCCTTATAAGATCTGATTGTACTGAGCCTGGTATTGCAGCATCGTACCACACAGTATCATTAACTTTAGAGAACTGCCAGTCCTCATTCAACGAAATAACCTCACTATTCTGAGCCATCATTAATATTGGCATCACACTTAACAATAATGAAAATAATCTGTACATACCTTGTGAATGTTTTTTTGCTTTAATTGCAAAGATAACCACATCAGGAGAATTAAATAGTTTTATTTAAACTCTTTTTACATAGAAAAAAAGTAAATTTGTAATGTTTAATAGCAGGCAGTCTGTAATTTTTGTAGATTATGCACGACGATATTGAAATAAGAAAAGAGGAGTTTTTATTACACTATAAAAAGATGTACTCATTTTTAAGAGAAAAGTGGGACATTAAAACTCTGTTCTTAATAAAGGATATTCTGAAGAGGTTTTTGCTTTCATATGATAAGAGTGCACTTACTGAGATGGAAGAAGAGATTTGGTCTGATATAAGAACAGCCATAATTGCAATTGAAGAGGTAGGTCTGAAGCAGTCGACCGTGCTTGCTATACTTCTTTTGCACCCTGTATCTGAGGGCTCTTACTCAATAGATAAATGCAAGAATTCTTTTGGTGAAGAGACAGCAATTATACTTAAGGGATTCATAAAAATTAGAGAGTTTAGTGATAAGAAGACAGCTGTTGAATCGGAAAATTATATAAAGCTACTTCTATCTATTGCAGAGGATATACGTGTTGTATTTATGATGATTGCGCAGCATCTTAGGTTGATGCGCGAAGCTAAATCAAAAACATCAGAAGAGAGGTTGAATCTTTCTATAGAGTCTACTTATCTTTATGCTCCGCTTGCACATCGACTTGGTCTTTATACTATAAAATCTGAACTTGAGGATTTATCGTTAAAATATACCGATAGAGAGACATACGACTTTATTGCAAGAAAACTAAACGAAACAAAGCGCTCACGCGACAGGTATATTCATGAGTTTATTGAGCCATTAAAGGGAAGATTGGATGGGTCAGGTTTTAATTATGAGATAAAAGGAAGAACTAAGTCGATATTCTCTATTTACAACAAACTAAAAAAACAGAAGATTGAGTTTGAGAATATATATGATTTGTTTGCTATTCGTGTAATTCTTGATGCCCCAGAGCAAGAGGAGAAAGCACAATGCTGGCAGGTATACTCAATTATAACTGATATGTATCAGCCAAATCCTAAACGATTAAAAGATTGGCTATCAATTCCCAAAAGTAATGGATATGAGTCGCTTCACATAACCGTAATGGGTGCTAATTCGCGCTGGGTGGAGGTTCAGATTCGCACAAAGCGAATGGATGAGATTGCTGAACGGGGATTAGCAGCACATTGGAAATATAAAGGAGTAAAAGAGGAGTCGGCACTCGACGGCTGGCTACAATCGCTAAGAGAGTCGCTTGATAGTAATGATACTAATTTGAGCCAAAAGCTTAACGACTTTAAGCTTGATTTGTATGAGGAGGAGATATTTGTGTTTACTCCAAAGGGCGACCTGTTTAAGCTCCCTAAGGGGGCTACGGTGCTGGACTTTGCTTTTTCAATCCACTCAAAACTGGGCTCAACTTGTGTGTCTGGAAAGGTGAATGGGAAGAATGTTCCTATTAAGCATAAGTTAAAGAGTGGTGACCAAGTTGAGATTAATACATCTTCGCATCAGTCGCCTAAGCAAGATTGGCTGAATAGTGTTGTTACTTCAAAAGCTCGTACAAAAATTAGACAGCTATTAAAGGAGGAGGCGAGTAAACAGGTAGATATTGCTAAAGAAACTCTATCGCGGAGGATGAAGAATCGCAAAATAGAGCTCGATGACTCACTTTTAATGCAACTGATTAAAAAGCTTAGATACAAAACAGTTACCGATTTCTTCGCTGATATTGCAGATGGTAAGAATGATGTTAACTGGGTGATAGATCGCTATTTGGAGTTGGGGAGTAAAGAGAGTGAAATCAAAGAGTCTTATGCCTCAATCAGTGCAGAGGAGTTTACTTTAAAGACTGCTGATACAGATTTTGACACCAGTGATGAGCTTATTATTGATCAGAACCTAACAGGAGTCGACTATAAGTTGGCAAAGTGTTGCAATCCAATATATGGAGATGAAATATTTGGTTTTGTATCTACTCAGGGTATAAAAATACATCGTACAAAATGTCCTAATGCTCAAGATCTCTTCTCGCGATTTGGTTACAGAATTATTAGAGCACGCTGGTCGGGTAAAATTGGTTCATCAAGCTATACCATTGTGTTGAGAGTGATTGGAAATGACCAGCTCAATATTGTTGCTAATCTTATGTCAATTATTTCAAAGGAAGAGGGTGTTCATATGAGATCAATATCCATTGACTCCAATGATGGTTTGTTTCAGGGAAATATTGCTGTGATTTTAGCTAATACCTCTATGCTTGAACAGCTGATAAAGAAGCTAAAAGCTGTAAAAGGTGTGAAGTCTATTACTAGGCTGAGCTGATTTTTATTATTATCAATCTGTTGTTTTAGTGTTCACAGTTAGCTCTTCGCCTCTGTGTCTGTATTTGGTTCGGAATCGGTTGACACTTGAGATTGAATATTTTCTTTGGTTGCTATTTTATCTTCAGTTTCAATATTATCTTCAGTTTCAACAATCTCTTCAGTTTCAACAAATTCAGGTATCTCGAAAATAGCTAAAAGTTGTTGTACATACTCTCTTTCTAGATCTTGCGGACGAATTACTTCATCGTCATACTTAAGAATATCAATATCAATTATAACCTTTCCCTGGTATTTATCTTTTGGAGTTCTGCCTACAGCTCTTTCGGTTTGTTTTATTTTATTAATGACCTCTTCGAGATTCAAATCGGTTGTACAGCACGCAAGTATATTCCTGAAAAGATACTTAAAATTATCGTCTTCGGGTTCAGAGAGAATTGGATCGCTAAATACAATATTTGGAAACAGATAGGCAAGCATTCTTTTTGCTTTATCTATGTTAGTTTTTGCAAACGTATTTGATCCTATGCTAAGTAATATTGTGCTCATAATGATAAATTGAAATACAAACATACAAAAAAAAAGCATTTAGTTAAAGTATAGTTTGAAAAACAGGGAAAACTATCTACTAATAATCTTTAAAGAGTAAACAAATGTCTTTTTTGTAATATTAAGTAGTGCTTTTAATATATCCCTATGCAAAGTGAAGCATTTATCGAATATTACATAGAGCTAACTAAAATTTCTCCTGCCACGGCACCTGTTACATTGCGGTTTTCACCATATGATACGTTTCTTTCGTTAAATCGTTTTACTATGATTTCAATTGTTTCACGTCCAATGCCCTCTTCAGAAAGTCTTGTAGTTAATCCAAGAGAACGATAAAACTCTTCTGTCATTTCAATGGCTTTGTCAACTCTTTCATGTTCAGTTCCTTTTGTTATGTTGAAGATTCTCTCGCCATATTGCAGAAGCTTCTCATGTTTTTGATCCCTCAAAATACGAAGTGTGCCTGGCATTACTATAGCAAGTGTATGCCCGTGAGTTGTACCATGCATTGCGGTTAACTCATGCCCAATCATATGAGTAGCCCAATCTTGGGTAACTCCCATTCTGATGAAGTCGTTAAGTGCAAGAGTGGCAGAAAGCATAAACTCTGACATCAATTGGTAGTCTCTATTACCCGAAACTATTTTTGGCGCTAGCTCTTTTATTGTAAGAAGTATACCTTCGGCCCATCTGTCCATAATTCTCGACTGATTTGGAGTGGTTAGATATTGCTCCAAAACATGAGTAAATGCATCTGCAAGTCCGCATGCAATTTGATGTGGGGGAAGTGAATAGGTTACCTCAGGATCGAGAATAGAAAACTGTGGATAAAAGCCTCCAAAAGAGTATTTCTCTTGAGTTTCTTCTCTTGTTATAACTGCACCACTATTCATCTCTGATCCAGTTGCAGGTAATGTCATTACTGATGCATAAGGGATTTGCTTTTCAGCGTAACCTTTTAAAACTATATCCCATGCATCTGTGTCTGAAGCAATTCCAGCAGCAATAAGTTTCGTACCATCTAATACAGATCCTCCACCAACAGCTAAAAGGAAATCTATATTATTCTCTTTTCCCTTTACTACTGCTTTTCGAAGTGTTTCGACATGCGGGTTTGGTTCAATTCCCCAAAATTCAATATAATTGCGTCCCTTTAACGCATTTTTTACTTGATTGTATATACCATTCTTGGTAACACTACCGCCACCAAAAGTGAGCATCAGATTAACATTGTCAGGTATCAGTTCAGAAAGTAGTTTTATTTGCCCTTTCCCGAATACAAGTTTTGTAGGGTTTTGAAAGATGAAGTTGTTCATAGTTGATCTTTTATAATTATGAACATAGGCAACCCTTAATTGTTCAATAAAATAAAGAGTTAATTTAGTTATTTAATGTAGCATTTAGGTGGTATCGAATTTAAAGTTTATTGATCTAGATGAATTGAGTTATCTGAAGTTCAGAGAACCTATAATTGAGCTTTATTTTCAGGCATTTACAACGGGTGAGTATGCTCAGTATCTAGAGAAAAAGTCTGTAGTGAACACTATGGATGAGTTAGTCTATTTTGGCACAGGAGTATTAGCACTTTCTGTTGATAGGATAGTAGGTGTTCTGGCAGCAACTCCATTAACTGAACATATCGATTTACCCATTAATTATACTAAAGCATTTACGATAGATAAAACCATATATATTAATGAAGTAATAGTAGATAAGGAGTTTAGAGGTAGGGGTATAGCTGAAAAAATGATAACTTTATTTTTAGATAATATTTCCGA
Source organism: uncultured Proteiniphilum sp. (assembly GCA_964605035.1). Taxonomy (GTDB): domain Bacteria; phylum Bacteroidota; class Bacteroidia; order Bacteroidales; family Dysgonomonadaceae; genus Proteiniphilum. Next base: position 14,238 of record CAZSBA010000023.1, read on the forward strand.
AAAATACCACAATGCAGTAATCAGAGTATGGGATAAGAATATTCCTGCCTTGTCACTATATAGTAAACTTAATTTTAAACCAATAACTCGAATTAGACAAACAAAATTGAAAACTCAGAATGAAGAGTTTCAAATGGAGAAAATATATTTATATAAAAAACTGATAACCAATAATAGATAATGAAAGAATTACTTGCAAAAACGATAGATTTGCGTTCTGGCTCTACTGACAATAAAAGAGAAGAGATACGTGATTATTTTTTAAAAACATGGACTATAGATGAACTTTTATATAGACAATTAAAGTCGGACGATATATTCTATAAACGTGGTGATCCATTAAGGCATATACTGCTTTTTTATCTCGGTCACACAGCTGTTTTCTTTATTAATAAGCTATATTTGGCTAAATTAATTGAAAAGCGGATAAATCCTGATTTTGAATCGATCTTTGCAATTGGTGTAGACGAAATGAGCTGGGACGATTTGGATAATAATCATTACAATTGGCCTTCGATAGCGGAAGTAAGGGAATATAGAGACAGGGCTAAGAAAGTAATTTTAGATGTGATAGATAATACTCTGCTTGAACTTCCTATAGATTGGAATAACCCTTTCTGGATTGTTATGATGGGTATAGAGCATGAGAGAATTCATCTTGAAACGTCTTCTGTGCTTATTCGCCAACTTCCATTGGAGGATGTGAGGTCAGATCTATTTGGTGAAAGATGTCAAACTGTGGGCGATGCTCCCGAGAATGAACTGATTCCTGTGAATGGAGGTAAAATTAAATTGGGCAAACAGCATGACTATCACCTTTATGGATGGGACAATGAGTATGGCAATTATGAAGAGGATGTTGCTGATTTTGCTGCTGCCAAATATCTTACTTCAAACAAAGAGTATCTGGAGTTTATAAAGGATAATGGTTATAACAGGCAGGAGTTATGGACTGAAGAGGGGTGGAACTGGAGAAATTATAAACAAGTAGAGATGCCTCTTTTTTGGAGAAAAGATGTTGACGGCTATCGTTTGCGTTTGGTTGCCGAAGAGATTAATATGCCATGGAATTGGCCTGTAGAAGTGAATTACCTCGAAGCAAAGGCGTTTTGCAACTGGAAGAGTCTAAAGAGTGGCAAGAATTATAGATTACCTACAGAGGCTGAATGGTATACGCTTCATAATAGCGCAGGACTTAAGGATGTTACTGATTGGGAGAAGGCTCCAGGTAATATTAATCTTGAGTACTTTACTTCTCCTAGTCCAGTTGATATGTTTAAACAGGGTTCGTTCTTTGATATTATTGGTAATGTGTGGCAATGGACCGAGACTCCAATAACTGGTTACCCTGGATTTAAGGTGCATCCTATGTACGATGATTTTTCTACTCCTACATTTGATGGTAAGCATAATTTGATAAAAGGAGGGTCATGGATATCAACAGGTAATGAGGCTACAATACATTCTCGTTATGCTTTCAGAAGACATTTTTATCAGCATGCTGGATTTCGTTATATAGAATCTGATGCTCCTTTAAAGATTCAGCAGGCAGATTATGAAACTGATGAGGAAGTGACACTCTCTTGCGAAGAAAACTGGGGAGGCTCAGGAGCTTCTGATGATAAGAGATTGGCTAAGCAGTTGGCATTACTAGCACAAAACTTGTTTATTGATAATCGTGAAGCGAGGGTGTTAGATTTGAATGCTGATACAGGAAGACTTGCTTTTGAGCTTTCAAAACATTTTACTGATGTTACTGCACTTGACTTTACAGCACGCATGATACGTATACCCATTCAGCTTCAGGAACAGGGCTACGTAAGGTATACGATGAAGGATGAAGGTGAACTTGTTTTTTATCACGACATTGTTCTTGAGGAGTATGGGCTTTTTGAACATAAAGACAAAATAGTTTTTATGCAAGCGGATGCTATGAACCTAAAGCCAAATTTTACAGGGTATGATTTAATTATCTTACCTGCATTGTTGGAAGAGTTGAGTAATCCATTACTGTTTTTGTCACAGATTCATAAGAGACTAAATGATTTTGGTTACTTAATAATTGCCTCTGATTACTTCTGGGATGAACAAAAGACACCTAGAGATAAATGGCCTGGTGGTTTTAAAGAGGATGGAGAACCGGTAACATCACTAGATGGTATAAAGAAAGTAATGGAGCAAGAGTTTAAACTAATTGCTGAACCTCGTGACATAACTCGTTTAATTAAAAAATCCTCAAGAGTAACTGAATTAAGACAATTGCAACTTACTATTTGGATGAAAAAGGATGTTTAGTTGAACCACCTAGTTAGTGCACTAAAAACATTTTCGTTCTCTCTTCTTCGTTTTTCTGCAAGATCGTCAGAGGAGGGAACGAATACTTTTAAACCTTTGTGTACAATCTTTACATTTATCTTACTATCGGTTTGTATCGGTTCTCCATCTATATGCATAACCCCTGCTTTTGAGCGTTTAATAAGCAAATTGCGAGTTAACAATGTGGTCATCTTACTATTTTTATCTATATTCTTAGTAAACAGTTGAATTGTTGTTTGAGGCATCTCTAATGCGTTAAGAGGTTTTAAGATGGAGACATTCATCTTTCCGTCATCCATACTTGCTCCTGGAGCAATATATGCTTCATTGCCATATTGTGAGGCATTTGCACATGTAAGAATAAAAGCTTTTTCAGTGAGCGAGCCATCATCATAGGTTAACTCATACTCTTCTGCTTTAAAGTCAACCACACTCTCTAAAACATTTCGTACGTATCCAAGTGGTCCCCGTTTTTTTTCTTCTGCAAACCTATCGCTAACAAAAGCATCAAAACCAAATCCACAGGTACAGAAAAATATATGATCATTAGCCACACCGTAATCAATGGTGCGTGTATGTGCATTAAGAATTATCTTTATTGCTTTATCTGAATCAAGCGGAATTCCAAGTTCACGAGCAAGTCCGTTGCCAGAGCCATAGGGTAGGATGCCAAGAATTGTGTCACTATTTATAAGCTCTTTGGCAACTTCATTTACAGTTCCATCGCCTCCCGCAGTAATGACAAATTTGTATTTCTCTTTTACTGCTTGACGTGCAATTTCAGAAGCATGATTAGGGTAACCAGTAACCCTAATAAGTAAATCATATTTTTTTTGATCTATAGCTGCTGCTACTTCTTCGGGAATATATTTTTTAGATTCTGTTCCCGAAATGGGATTTATTATAAGGCATACTTTATCCTTTACCATACTTGTAAATTCAGGGTTATTTTTATTGTTTATATCAATAACAATATTAAGTCTCAACAAATATAACACTTTTTTGATTTTTATCCTTTTAATTTGTCCTTTAACCTCTAGTTGATTACTTTTGCTTCGGAAAAATAATATTATAATATTTTCTGATGCAATCTTCTTTTATCCTGATCATAATTGCTGTATACTTTGGAGTTCTGATGCTTATATCATACCTAACCAGCAGAAAAGGTTCAGGAAATGATACATTCTTTAGAGCCAATAAATCCTCTAAATGGTATGTCGTGGCTATAGCTATGATTGGTACCTCAATATCGGGGGTAACCTTTGTTTCTGTACCAGGCATGGTTAGAAATCTTGATATGACATACATGCAGATGGTCTTTGGTTTCTTCTTTGGCTATCTAGTGATTGCATATGTACTGTTGCCTCTTTACTATCGGTTAAATCTAACTACAATATATGGTTATCTGCAACAACGTTTTGGACAAAGGTCTTATAAAACTGGTGCTTGGTTTTTTCTCCTATCAAAAATTGTAGGTGCAGCAGCCAGACTTTATCTTGTTGCATTTATTTTGCAAACACTTGTTTTTGACTCATGGGGTGTTCCTTTTGTAGTAACGGTTATAGGTATTATTCTTGTAATTTGGTTGTACAGTCACAAAAGTGGTATTAAGACAATTATTTGGACTGACTGGTTGCAAACAATTCTTTTCTTAACAGCACTAGTTCTTGTAGTATGGCAGATGTCTGTTAGGTTAAATTTTAATATTGGCGATACAATTGCAGCAATTGGAAACAGCTCTCATTCAAGAATATTTGTTTTTGATGATTGGGGGAGTACACAAAATTTCTTCAAACAGTTTTTTAGTGGTATGTTCATTACAATTGTAATGACGGGTTTGGATCAAGACCAAATGCAGAAAAACCTTACTATTAGAACCTTGAAGGATGCACAGAAAAATGTGGTCTCTTATGGATTTGCTTTCGCTCCTATTAATTTTCTATTTCTTTCTCTAGGCGTTTTGCTTATTTATTTTGCCGAACAGAACGGTATTGTTTTGCCTGAAGTTTCTGATAACATTCTTCCAATAATCGCTAGCGAGTATCTCGGACCTGGAGTATTGGGTGTTTTTGTAGTTGGCATTGTTGCAGCTGCTTTCTCTAGTGCAGATTCAGCACTAACGGCTTTAACTACATCATTTTGTGTTGATATATTAGATATGAAAGCTGTTTCTCAAACCAAAGAACAAGGACAAAAAGATGTAAAGATCCGGGGAGTTGTTCATATTGGTGTTAGTGTGGTATTTGTTTTAATAATACTTATTATTGAAGCTATTGGTTCAGATAGCATAATAACAGCTATCTATAAACTGGCATCTTATACATACGGACCTCTACTGGGTTTATATGGTTTTGGACTTTATTCAAAAGTGAAACCTAGAGATAGATATGTTCCGTATATTGCAATATCTGCTCCTGTTCTATGTTTTATTATTGAAATGTTTTTGAAACAACATTATAACTACCAAGTAGGATATGAGCTTCTATTATTAAACGGATTGATAACAGGAATAGGACTTTGGCTAATTTCAACCCGGAAAAAGGATATACTTACGTAAAACGGTGTAACTTTACCGATTAATTTTGAAACTAAAAATTAAATATAGAAAATGATTATAAAAAGTGCCGAATTTGTAATAAGTAATAGCGATTACAGACTATGTCCTAAAGATGGAAAGCCTGAATACGCTTTTATTGGCCGCTCAAACGTTGGCAAGTCTTCATTAATAAATATGATCACAAATAAGAAAGGGCTTGCCATGACATCCTCAAAGCCGGGAAAGACAACCCTTATAAACCATTTTATCATTAACGATCAGTGGTATCTTGTTGATTTGCCAGGATACGGATTTGCACGTAGAAGTAAAGAGAATAGGGAAAAGTTGAGAGGGATTATTGAAGACTATATCCTTGAAAGAGAAGAACTGATCAATTTGTTTCTTCTTGTGGATGTACGTCATGAGCCCCAACTTATTGATCTTGAATTTATGGAATGGTTGGGAGAAAATGATGTGCCTTTTTCAATTGTATTCACAAAATCGGATAAACTTAGTACACTTCGACTTCAATCAAATGTAGAAGCATATAAGGATAAGTTGAAAGAGAGCTGGGATGAATTACCTCCATTATTTATTACTTCATCAGAAAAAAAGTTAGGTAGGGACGAGCTAATTGATTACATTGATAAAATACAGTCGCAGTTAGTTTAATTTTTTTATGCAATAGCTAACTTTGCCCAAACGAACCTCCTATAATATCAAGAAGTTCATTAGTAATAGACTCCTGTCGTAGTTTGTTGTATTCTCTTTTTAGTTCATCAATAAGATTATCGGCATTATCGTTAGCAATTTGCATTGCAGTCATCCTTGCAGCATGTTCAGATGTTGTAGAATCAATAATTGAAGTGAAAAGTTTTACTTTCAAAACCTTTGGTAACAACTCATTTATAATTGTAACCCTGTCAGGTTCAATTATATAATCGTTAGTGATATCTGAACTTTTATATCTTAAAAATTCTTCGGTATTATCTTCATCACTTCCGTCAGCATTATTATTAAGGTCAATTGGCAGAAACTGATCACGTATAACTATTTGCGAACCTTTACTTTTGTAATGATGGTAAATCAGTTCCACTTTGTCGATACTTTTATTAAGAAACATTTCCAGTAACTGTTCAGCCAATACTTTAACCTCGTTATATGAAGGTTTACCAATTATTTTTGAGAAATCACCTTCAACCGCTTTAAGTTCCATTTTGTCCATGGCTTTAGATACCTTAAGACCAAATGGATAGATTAAAATATTCTCTTCTTTTAAATTCTTATAAGAGTCTACTACAGATTTAAGTTCAGAAATGATATTATTGTTGAATCTTCCAGCCAATCCACTGTTTGAAGCAAATGCCAAGATCGCCACTCTTTTAACCTCTCTTTTTTCGGTAAAGGGTGTAGTGTAATTATCCAGATTGCTAAGTAGTAAATTCAGTATCTCCCTTAGTTTATTCTCATAAGGATATAAGTTAAGGAGTGTTTTCTGAGCTTTTTGCAGTTTTGCCGATGAAACCATCATCATGGCCGTAGTGATCTTTTGAGTAGATCTTACTGACTGAAGTCTGGTTTTTATATCTTTAATTTGAGCCATTTAATTATTCTAACATAGAATTTATAATATCTGAGGCCACCATTTCAATTATCTTGCCTATTTCATCATTCATAATGCCCTGCTTCAACGGTTTAAGAACATCCTCCTTGTGAGATATATTTATTATATTCAGAAATTCCTTTTCAAACTCCAATACTCGTGTTAAAGGAATATCTTTTAACAGTCCATGAGTTCCGCAATATAAAATTGCAATCTGTTTCTCTACACTCATTGGACTGTGAACAGGCTGTACAAGCAATTGTTCATTTTTCTGTCCTTTATCAATTGTCATGGCGGTTACTGCATCCATATCTCCACCAAATTTGGTGAATGCTGCTAGCTCCTGATATTGTGCTTGGTCTATTTTAAGAGAACCAGCTACTTTCTTCATTGATTTAATCTGTGCATTGCCACCCACTCGAGAAACCGAAATACCAACGTTTACTGCAGGGCGGATACCCATGTTATATAAATCAGCTTCAAGAAATATCTGTCCGTCAGTAATTGAAATTACATTAGTTGGAATATATGCCGATACATCACCATCCTGAGTTTCTATAATTGGTAGGGCTGTAAGTGAACCACCTCCCTTTACTCTTTTGGCAAGGCTTTCTGGTAAGTCGTTCATCTTAACTGCAACTTCTTCCTGTGAAATGATATTTGCTGATCTTTCTAATAAACGAGAGTGAAGGTAGAAGATATCACCGGGGTAAGCTTCCCTTCCAGATGGACGGCGAAGTATTAATGAAACTTCACGATATGCTACAGCCTGTTTAGATAAATCGTCATACACTACAAGAGCATGTCTTCCGGTATCACGAAAATACTCACCAATAGCAGCTCCTGCAAAAGGTGCGATATAACGCATTGCAGCAGGGTCGGAACCACTAGTAGAAATAATAGTAGTGTAATCCATTGCACCGTGATCTTCAAGAGTCTTTACTATCGTGGCAACAGACGATCCTTTCTGTCCAATTGCAACATAGATACAATATACAGGATCTCCTTCCTCAAAGCTTTTCCTCTGATTAAGAATAGTATCAATTGCAATGCTTGTTTTACCGGTCTGACGGTCGCCTATAATAAGCTCACGCTGACCTCTTCCAATAGGAATCATTGCGTCTATCGACTTTAAGCCTGTCTGTAAAGGAGTATCAACCGGTTCACGGAATACCACACCAGGTGCTCTTCTTTCAAGTGGCATTTCAACAAGATCGCCCTTTATAGGTCCCTTACCATCAATTGGTTCTCCGGTTGGTGTAACAACCCTGCCTAGCATTCCTTCACCAACAAAAATATTGGCAACACGTCCTGTTCTCTTTACAATAAAGCCTTCTTTAATTTCGTTAGATGCACCCAGAAGAATTGCTCCTACATTATCTTCTTCGAGATTCATAACAATAGCCTGCATACCATTATCGAACTCCAATAGTTCATTAGATTCAGCATTGCGAAGTCCGAATATTCGAACAACACCGTCACTTACACTTATAACGGTGCCGGTTTCATCGAACTTCACATCAGTGTCAATGCCTTCAAGTTGCATTCTGAGTAATTCGGAAACTTCGCTTACTTTTATAATATTATTTGCCATGATCTCAATTAAATTTCTCTTATTTATTTTGTGAAGCATTCACAGCTTCAATTTTCTTAAATTGACTCTTTATGCGAGTTAGTTCTCCTGACACACTTGCATCCCAGCGATAATCATCAAGATGAAGCACAAAACCACCTATAAGTTCAGGATCAACTACTGGATCGAGTTCCAGATTCTCACCAACCAGCTTTTGTATTCTTTTATGAATACTATTGTTTTCCTCTTTTTCTAATGGAACTGCAGTAACAAGTTTCCCGTGAAGAATCTTAAAGCGATCTCTATATAGTTCAATATATCTAAGTATAATATACTGAATAAGGTCTTCTCTTTCATTTAGAAATATCAAATTTGCCATCTCTTTAAGAGAACTAGGCATATTTTCACCTACGGCTGTATGAAGTATTTTCAACCTTTCTTCTAATAGAATAGATTTATTTGTTAAAACTACACGTAGTTTTGGCAAATCCCAAAAAAATTCAGAAAGTGTCTTTACACTTTTGTACACCTCATCTTGTTGGTCTAATGTAATAGCATAGTCCAACAAAGATCTGGCATAACGTGTTGAAATTAGTCCTTTATCCATTCAAATTACGATTTCGAGATTTCAATCTCATCAAGCAATCGATCAATCATACTCATATGTTCTTTCTTGCTGCTAAGCTTTTCACGTAGAATTTTCTCTGTAAGAGCAATAGAAAGCTTAGTGACTTCGCCTCTAATCGATTTTAATGCTTCTTCTCTCTCAGCATTAATCTGAGTTCTTGCTTTTTCTAAAATCGTATCAGATTCAGTTGCAGCATTCACTCTGGCTTCATTCATTATCTGTTCACTTAGCCTTGTTGCTTCTTTTAGAATAATCTTTTGTTCTTTTCGAGCATCTGCTAAAATTAATTCGCTTGTCTCCTTTACTTTTGCAAGCTCCTCATTAGCTTCTCTTGCCGATTTTAGTGATGCCTCTATATAATTATTTCGTTTTTCAACTGATTTTAGTATTACAGGAAACCCATACTTTACCAGTATGACAACCACAATTCCGAATGATATTGTCATCCAGAAAAGTAGCCCCGGTTCGGGTGTCAATAACGACATATTTTATAATTTTTAAAGAATAAATCCACTAACTACAATAGCAAAAAGTGCAACACCTTCAATAAGAGCTGCCGATATAATCATTGTGGTACGTATATCCGAACCAGCTTCTGGTTGACGTGCAATACCATCAACTGCTGCCTTGCCTATTTTACTTATACCAAAAGCCGCACCAATAACTGATACTGCAACTCCAAAAGCTCCACCAATTGTTCCAATATAATCGGATATCTGCAATAAAACTGATAATAATTCCATAATTTTTAGTTGTTAAATTTATTTTTAATATTATACTTATAATTTATTTCAATCAATTTACTTTACTTTTCACCATCTCTTTTTTTATTTCAGAATCATCATGTCGTGCAAGACCGATAAAGACTGCACTAAGCAGTGTAAATACATAAGCCTGAATAAAAGCAACCAACAGTTCTACAAAATTAATAAACACTGTAAATAGAACAGATACAACTGTCATAGAACTATTTATTGTTGGTCCTAAATCAACTGTCACAAACACAATACTTGTGAGTCCTAGCACAATAGCATGACCTGCCATAATGTTTGCAAAGAGACGAATCATCAGTGCAAATGGCTTTGTAAAAAGACCTACAAATTCAATAATAGGCAGCAGAGGAAAAGGCACTTTTAACCATGTTGGCACATCTGGCCAGAAAATTTCTTTATAATATGCTTTCGATCCTGTTAGATTAACCATAAGAAATGTTGCTATTGCTAATACCATTGTAACAGCTATATTTCCAGTGACATTGGCTCCACCTGGAAAAAAAGGAATCAATCCCAACAAATTATTTATAAAAATAAAAAAGAAAACCGTTAGTAAATAAGGAGAATATCGTTTATAATCTTTGCCCACTGTTGTTTTCACAACTTCATCTTCTATCATTAAAATAAACATTTCCATCAATCCGGCAAATCCTTTGTGAGATTTAAGTGGATCTCGCTTCAGAACCCTTGCAACTCCTAAAATAATTAATATCAAAATCAGAGAATTAATAATTAAGGAAGCAGCGTTTTTTGTTAATGAAAGGTCAAGAGGCCTATTCTCAAAACCTAAACCATCTATTTCTACAATCTTATCTTTGTATTTCCCTTCTGAAGCAATCTGAAAACCCTTATAACTACTTTTACCATGATTTAGTTTTGATGACGAAAAAAAATGCCATCCCGAGTTCTTACTGTACAAAATAACCGGAAGAGAAATTGCAACATGCTTTTCCCCGCTACTCCAAATATGCCATTCATAAGAATCGGCTAAATGTCCAAGAATAAGCTCTTTCACGTTTAGCTCTTCTTCAGCAACAGTTTCTCCATGCTCAACCACTTCAGGAGAAATAGTTGTAGCATTTATGCTAAAAGAAGTTGCTAAAGATAGTATAAGCAGCAACAGAATTTTATTTATTTTATCTATCATTACTCTATATGTTCTCTTTCCTCAGGATGCCAGTTTTTTTCGAACTCTTTCTTCATATATTTCTCCATTCTCATATACATAACTGTTTCCCACATAATACTAATAAGATAAAATATAACGAAAACAATTGCGAAGTTTTTTATGTATGTTGTATGAATTAACCAATATATTAAAATTATAGCAAATGATGCAAATATCTTTATCATTTTCAATAACATATAAAGATTCACTATGTAGGCAGAATTATGAAAAGGAGCCACTTTAAACCGTCTAATAAAAACCAATCCCATTACATAGAAAAAGCTGGGTATAATAGCGAAACCATTAAATTTCATTTGTGGGAAAATATGATGTACCACCAGCCAACCTGTCACACCTATAACAATCGTAATTATAGTATGAAATAAATACAAATATTTAGTAAGTTTATTCATCTTTTATGTATTGAATCTATACAGACGATTATATTGTTATTACTTACCTCAACAAAGCCATCGTTTATATCCATATCTTTAACGTGTCCGTCATCCGAAAAAATAATCTGACCACGTGTAAGCGATGATATAAGCGGAGCGTGATTATTCAAAATTTGGAATGGGCCCATTGCTCCGGGTAGAGTTATCCAATCTATTTCACCTTTAAAATATGTCTTTTCGGGACTTATGATTTCCAGTTTCATGCAATAACTAAATTTATTTTCTACTTCTTTGTTAAGGTTGATTTCACGGTTTATTTCTTACTCTGTGCTAATAAGGTATTTCCTTTTTCAATTACCTCTTCAATAGTTCCCATATTCATAAAGGCCACTTCTGGATATTTATCCATCTCACCATCAAGTATCATCTTAAATCCTTTCACAGTGTCTTCAATGGCTACCATAACACCGGGCTGTCCGGTATATTGTTCGGCCATAAAAAATGGTTGAGACAAGAAACGTTGTACTTTTCTTGCACGGTTTACTGTAATTCTGTCTTCATCAGAAAGCTCTTCCATTCCTAAAATAGAAATAATATCCTGCAATTCTTTATATCGCTGTAATATCTGTTTTACTCTCATCGCAATTGTGTAATGCTCTTCACCTACAATCGAAGAATCTAGGATACGAGAAGAAGACTCAAGAGGATCAACTGCTGGGTATATACCAAGAGAAGCAATCTTTCTGCTCAATACAGTAGATGCATCAAGGTAGCTGAAGGTTGTGGCTGGAGCCGGGTCTGTAAGGTCGTCTGCAGGTACATAAACAGCCTGAACAGAAGTAATTGAACCATATTTTGTGGAAGTAATTCTTTCCTGAAGAGTACCCATTTCAGATGCCAGTGTAGGCTGATAACCTACAGCCGAAGGCATACGTCCAAGAAGTGCAGAAACCTCCGAGCCTGCCTGAACAAAACGGAATATATTATCAATAAACAAAAGTGTATCACTTCCCTCGCCACCTGCGTCTCTAAAAGATTCAGCAACAGCAAGCCCAGTAAGTGCAACAGAAGCACGAGCTCCTGGTGGTTCGTTCATTTGACCAAAAACAAGAGTTGTCTGAGATTCTTTTAGTTTCTCATAGTCAATCTTGCTCAGGTCCCACTTACCTTCGTCCATACCCTTTTTAAACTCCTTGCCATACTTAATTACGCCCGATTCAATCATCTCCCTAAGCAGGTCATTCCCTTCACGAGTACGCTCACCAACTCCGGCGAAAACCGAGTATCCTTTATGTCCCTTAGCAATATTATTGATGAGCTCCATAATAATAACCGTTTTTCCTACACCGGCACCACCAAAAAGCCCAATCTTACCACCCTTAAGATAAGGTTGAAGAAGATCGATTACTTTAATACCTGTGTGGAGAATTTCTTCTGATGTGGTTAAGTCCTCAAATTTTGGAGCCTCATGGTGAATAGGATATTGATTATCTCTTGTGAGCTTCGAAAGACCATCAATTGGTCTGCCCACAACATTAAGAAGTCTTCCCTTAATCTGATCACCAACAGGGACACTAATGGGTCTACCCAGTGCTTTCACTTCAAGACCACGACTAAGACCATCGGTGCTCTCCATTGCAACTGTTCGAACAATATTTTCTCCTATATGCTGTTGAACTTCAAGAAAAACTTCCTGTCCTGATTTTCTTTTTACTCTCAGTGCATCTTTAATTGAAGGCAGTTTTACCTCATGAGATTTATCAAACTCAAAATGCACATCCACAACAGGACCTATAATCTGTGATATTCGCCCAACCGATTCCGACATATAAAATATTATTTTATTTAATAGGTGTTCTGTAATCCACCAAATACAAAGATAATAAAAAATAATTGTATAAAGATATGCGGATATCCGTTTAAATATATAAAAAAAACGGGCAACACATTGTGCTACCCGTTATATAATATTGTATAATGTTGAATTAAGCTTTCACATTATTATCATTTTTCTTTAATAAAATGTATGCTACAGGAGCACCAACAAACAAGCTGGTAACTGTTCCTACAACTACACCAATTAACATTGCAAACATAAAGCTTCTCACAGCATCCCCCCCAAAGAATAGAATACAGATTATTACTAATATTGTACTTAGTCCTGTATTAATGGTACGTGCTAGTGTTGCATTAAGTGAATCGTTAAACAAATCAAGCAAACCGCGTTTTGGGTATAATTGTTTATACTCACGAACTCTGTCAAATACAACCACCTTATCGTTAATAGAATAACCCACAACAGTAAGTATGGCTGCCACAAATGTTTGATCAAGCTCCATCGAGAAAGGCATTATCTTCCAAAGAAGAGAATAAAGTCCAATCACTGCAAAAGTGTCAATTGCCAAAGCAGCAATAGTACCAGCAGAGAAAGCCAAGTTGCGGAAACGTACCAGGATATATAATCCCATACAAATTAACGCAAGGACTAGTGCAATAGCAGAGTTTCTGATTGTGTCCTCAGCAATACTAGGTCCCACCTTTTGTGAACTCATGATGTGATCATCAATGTCCTTTCCTGGAGTCATAAACTGAGCAAGCCCTACACCAAGAAGATCACGAAGTTCTCTCTCAATATTTTCACCATCTTCTTCAATCATGTAGTTAGTAGAAACTCTAACCTGCTCACTACTGCCAATAGTAATAACTCGAATAGATTCATCGAAATGAGGAACAAGAGCATCTTGAACTTCACTTACACGTACTGGTTGGTCAAACTTAACAATATAATTACGTCCACCTGTAAAATCAATACCTGAGCTCAATCCAAGTGTAAAAAGAGATATAATGCTTATCACTACGAATGCTGCAATTCCAATATTTATCTTTTTGCTATTCTGGATGAATTTATATTGGAAATTAGTTGCAAATCCCTTAGTAACACTAGAAGTGAAAGTAAGATTTTGCCATTTTCCTTTAGCCAATACTGTCTCATAAAGTAAACGAGTTAAGAATACAGCAGTAAGGAACGAAGCAGCTATACCAATAATAAGTGTTATTGCAAATCCTCTAATAGCTCCAACTCCAAAGAACGCCAAAATAACCCCCACAATAATACTTGTAAAGTTAGCGTCAAAGATGGCCGAGAATGCATTCTTGTAACCATCTTCAATGGCACGACGTAGTGTTTTACCTGCTGCCAATTCTTCCTTAATACGTTCGTTAATAAGAACGTTAGCATCAACTGCCATTGCAATAGAAAGAATCATACCCGCAATACCAGGTAATGTAAGTACCGCCTGGAATGCAGCAAGAATACCAAGTGTAAAGAAGAGGTTGACTAAAAGTGCTCCATTTATCACCATTCCCGGTATAAAACCATATAGAATACCAGTGAAAATAAATAGAACTATTAAAGCGATAACAAACGAAATAAATCCGTCTTTAATAGCCTCCTGTCCAAGAGAAGGGCCTACCACGTCTTCCTGTACGATACGTACACCTGCTTGCATCTTACCCGACTTAAGTACGTTTTCAAGGTCCTGCGCCTCTTGTGGAGAAAAGTTACCTGTAATTGAAGATCTTCCACCCTCAATACGGTCGTTCACCCTAGGAGCAGAATATACATAACCATCAAGCAAAATTGCTATTGAGTTACCAATCTCGGCACCTGTAATAGTAGCCCATCTGCTGGCACCCGATGAATTCATAGTCATACTTACTTCCCATGCAGAACCCTGTTGACCTTGGTCGGCACGTGCATTAATAACAGCATCACCTGTTAAAGCAGGACCTCTGCTACTTCCATCACCTTTAAGTGCATAAAGTTCAAAATATGTATCACGCTGATCAACAGCTTTGAATCCCCACTTGAAACGAGCGTCTGCAGGGAAAACATCTTTATATCTTGTAAGAAGGAAGTTAACCGCAGCTGTATCGAGTTTAGATGCAGTACCAACTACGGCACCAGCAACTCCACCCATAGCAAAATATGGCTCATTGAAGTACTCAACAAAACTTCTGTCAATTACAATTTTCTTTTCTTCTCCATACTCATCAATTACAGCAGGCAGTTCCTCTACAATAGTTTCAGTAACAGAATCTGTTTCAGTAGTAACAACATCACTTTGAGTTGTGCGCATTGCCATTGCGTAATCTGAAGATCTTGTATTCAGTTCATTAAAATATACCCCAAGTTCATTAACGTTATAAGTCTTCCAGAATTCAAGATTGGCACTTCCCTGAAGAAGGTTACGAACACGTTCAGGTTCTGTAATACCTGGAAGCTCCACCAATATACGCTCTGCACGATCGAGGCGCTGAATATTTGGGGCAACCACACCAAAGCGGTCGATACGAGTTGCCAGTACATTAAAAGAGTTGTCAGCAACACTAGCAAGCTCCTCACGTAATACAGTAATTACCTGAGAGTTTGTAGCAGTAGGACTAACCCTATCACCCATTGTTATACTATAAATGTTTGCGAGTCTTCCATCAGCATTTATATTCTCATAATTCTGTTGAAAAAGAGAGATGAAGTCAGACGAACTACCGCGGCGATTCTGTTGTACAGTTTCTCTTAGTGCCTGATTAAATTGAGGGTCGTCAGTATTGGCAAGTGAGGCAAGAACCTGTGCTGCTTCAATCTCGAGCACTACGTTCATACCACCTTTAAGGTCCAAACCAAGACCTATTTCTCTCTCGCGTACCTGTTTAAGTGTGTAGTTTAAAAACACTTTTTCGGTAGATAGTGAATCAAGATATTGATTCTTAAGGGCTAAGTCTCCATTTG
>CAZSBA010000024.1:0-29570 GCA_964605035.1 uncultured Proteiniphilum sp.
CTCTTTTGGTTAACATCAGAGATCAGAAGATGAAGGGTAAGAAGTATAAGATTGAAGTGGCGAGGGGGGTGATTTCTTAGTAAAAAAAATGGTGCAGTTTGTTGAGCTGTACCATTTTTAGATTATTCAAGAAATCGAATATTAGGAAAACAAATTAGTCTTCCTGATATTCTAAATTCTAAAACAAATTAATATTCATCTTAGAAGATTGTATAATAAAGGGAGTTATTTTCTGAAATTATAAGGAAAAAATATACCTACAGGGAAGCTTGTATAGTTGGTATAGTTGGCATCCAATATCGAAGAGGCCTCAGCGTTATCAAAGTCGAACACACTAATATTGTTTACCTTATAATCCCATCCATAGCCTTTAATAGTATTTAAATAAACCTTTCCAGTAACCGGATGTACTGCCATAGAGTTATATACCATCTTAGCATCAGGCACCAGATTTTGAAGATCTACTTTATTAATCATCTCCTTGCTCTCTCCGGTGCTAAAGATATGTCGATAGATATTCAAACTGCTTCCACCATAATAAATAGTATCGCCCTTTGTAGTGATTCCAGGAGTTGCAAATACTCCGGCGGCAACAGTGCCTATAGAGATTTCATTTGATTTAATAATAGTATAATCATAGCTGTTTACCTTCGATATCTTCTGTGGTGAACCTGTAGTGGCAACCCAAACATTACCATCTTTCGATTTCTCTATACCACCGATATTGGCTCCCATATCTATTGTATAGCTTACAAAATCGTTGTCTTTTTCAATTACCGATAGATTTTTTCCGGCATAGAAAAATAGCTTATTGTTAGCAACTACCATACGATTTTTTGCAGCACCTCTGGAATCAGGTATTAACTTCAGTTCTTCGGTTGAACTACTGAAAAGGTTTACACCATTATTATCACGAATAAAAATATGGTCCTCATCTAATACAGCCACATGCGATGGCCAAGATAAAGTAGATAATTCATCTGTATAGGAATGCTCTTTTCGTAATGTTTCGCTATTAGCAACAATCAATAATCCATCATTTAAGAACCCTAATCCCATTGGGTTAGTTTTTCCATTTTGCGAAATAATATATATCTTATCACCATCAATAAAGAGATCCTGAGCTGTATTTCCCAAAGAGGCACCGTTAGCATTATTATATACCTTATCGTATACTTGTCCGTTGGTGTCGATATATAACAGCGAACCATTTTCGGTAGTCATATTTCCTTCGTTTAAAACAAAAACTCCTCCAGCTGCTGTATATCCATTTCCAATTATGCTAACTTTTATTGTAGCCTGATATGTCAACCCATTTACATCTAACCCTTGCAACTTAATATCCTTTGCTCCATACCCTTCATTTGAGGCTGTAACATTCATATACTTCTGGGGTGCGTGAATATTAATAACCCATCCTTCAGGTTGGGACACTATCTCTAGTGAATGTAGATTTGCATATTGAAAAGTAATCCTTTTAGTTTGATTTGGATTGAAAACCGATGAGTCATCTGCAAATCTTAAATATGTACCAACCGATTTAGCTATTACAATCGAAGAGTCATCTGCAAGTATAAAAGTAACGGACTCTTCATTCTCTTCAATTCCCTTAAAAAATGAATCTCCTCGTGCTTTTACTAAATTGCCATTACTATCTTTCACACGGATACCGTTTGTAGTCCAATATCCTTCTGTATCAATTTCAAGTTGAGGTGTTTCTCCTTTCTCACCTGAAACAGGGAGTTTTTGATCATTTTTATCTATCAAGAAAGATGTACTTCCATTTGTTGTTAATGTCCAGTAATAAACACTTTCAAACTCCTGAACTCCAATTACAGGAGCATCCTTGCCATTTACAATCTCAATAGATGTTCCATCGTTAAAAGTAATCTTGCTGCCTTTACCTCCACTCATTTCTACCACATTAGTAATTACTTTACCCTCATTAAAAGCATCCACCACCGTTTGCATCGTAGTAACCTGTGTTTTAAGTGAACTGATATCTTCTTTAATATTATCAATTTCAGTTCTCAAGAAGCTATCGTCGTAGTTTTCAACACAACTAAGTAGTGCAATTGCGTAAGTCAACACTAATAAATAATTAATTGTTCTTTTCATTTTAGTTTCATTTTTATAATTGTCAATATTTAGTATAAGTTTCTTATCAAAATTGATATTTTAATATTTTTGTCTATTCTTAATTTGTTATTACCATATTGTACCGATGTTTTTGCCCAAGAGATGCAAATCCTCGCCTCTTTCAACTTCGGTAGAAGACTCTCCCAACCAGCCATTTTCTTGATTAACCCCGTTATAAATCTTAACGAAATCGATACCGGGCAAATCAACCCTATTTCCCTCTTTATCTATTGCCCAATCTATATCAATAGCCGAATTATCATGTATGTTAGGATAGTTGTCAATATATCCATATCTGAAACCATAAAGCACGAAATAGACATTTACATCGTTCAAACCAAGAATATGTTCCCCTTCATTAATACCATTTTCAGGTAAGCGAATTCCCTTGAATGTTAGCTTATCATCATCAATCCACGCCGGGTAATAGGTCTGATTGTGGTATACATTCTTAACCTTATATCCACTGTTGTCTTTATTATCTTCCCAATAAATATAGTTATGAATAGATGGAAATGAGTTAGGATTATCTGGCTGAGCCTCTACATGTTGCTCTTCGCTCACTGGCCTGTGATATGTCATTTCATAATCTCTAATTACTTGTGTGTCGTTTCCGTTTTCCAAAGCAATGCCATACCACGGCTCGCTTTCAGCACTAAAGTTTGCGCTCCCTTTAATCTCATACCACTCATCATTGTCGGGTTCACCATTCTTGTTTTTATCGTACGCAACCATAACTATTCCCGGCTCACAACTACCTCCAAATGGTGCACCTGGTCTACCCATTGTACTTCCAAAAGCATTGCCGTTGATTCTAAAATCGCGTCTTCCCGCTACATTTACAATAGTATGATCAAATCCAATTATCACATAACCACCCCAACCACCTAGCGTTATGGTCCATGCATCTTCTCCTACTAGCCATTCATTAGCTTTTCGCAACATATCACTGTGGGTATCCCCCTTCTCATATTCGGGAAGTTTATTCACAAACTGACCCGGTGCAGGCATATATTCAAATACCTTGGTGATATATGGCGATGGATTTTTTGAAGGTTTCCCTACCTTTATAATCACTTTTCCTTCAATCTCATCACCTGTAACTTTTAAGGTATACTCTCCCTCTTTCGCAGCTACAAACATTGCAGAGTGTGTATCCGGTTGTGATAATCTATAAATCTCCGACGGGGATGAAATCACTTCCCACTGCACTTTATCATTGTTGGCTAAGTAGGATGGTTTATCCAACGTAAGCAAAGTGAATGTTTTAGTCTCATAATAGATGTCCTCTACCGGAGAAAATTCCTCGGGTTCTTCTGTCCCTGTATTGGGTTCATCTGTCCCTTTATCAGGATTCTCTGCCTCAATCTCTGGGATCTCAGGGGTAAGCACTATCGGTTCATCATCTGAGCATCCGTACAAAACTATTATCAACGACAAAATTATCAGCATGCTTGAATTAAATCGAAATACACTGTTTTTTCTTTTCATTATTTACTGTTTTATTAATATTATTATTATTGCTGTATTTCCTAATAAATTAATCAGTTATATATAGGTAGCAATGCAAAGTGTCCAGGAATATTACCGGTTACAACACTCCATTTTTTTCTACCTTCTTTATCAAAGCAATAAAGTACCCCGGGAGTTACATAGTTGCCCGCATCTGTAATGAAGATGTCTTTCGTTTCGGGGTGCACCATAATGCCGTAAGGCTTTTCAATCTCTTTGTCGGTCCCGTCGGTAATGATATTTCTACTAATTATTTCACGCGATATAGTGTCAACAATAGAGTAGGAAATGTTCCAACTATTGGTTATGTAACTAAATTCGGTACTATAAACATAAAGTAGATCGTCGTCAATCCAATAATTAGTTGCAGCAATATCGATGGTATCAGTTATTGTCTCTTTCTCCTTGTCGAGGAAGTACAAACGAGCAGGCAAACCTTTATAATCACCACGTGAGCTAACCCAAAGATTGCCTCTGCTATCTGCTTTTATACGCTCTAGGTTATATGCAACATCTATACGCTTTTCTTCGATAAACGTAGTTATATCAATTACAGAAACAGTGCGCTCGTAACCCTTAGTATTTCCTGCACCCATATAACCACCCGAGTTGGCCACATATATTTTATCTCCAGAGATCTCAAGTTCATCTGGCTGAAAGCCGACGAAACATTTATCTACCACTTCAAGAGTAACAGTGTTAATTTTAGCTACAAATCCCAGTTGCTCGTAATTTGGATCAATAACCACCGGTCCCGCATAAGATGTGACATAGGCATAACCCTGATGAAATTTTATGAACCTGCAGTTAGGTATCTCAATCTGGCCAATGCGCTGAGTAGTTTGCGCATCCATCACCTCTAACTTATTAGATACATTTATTACAGCCCATAGCTTGTTATTGTAGATACCTATGTCGTTGCCAACATCACCCATCTCTTTTGGAACATGCGGATTACGCTCGGCATATATATTTTTGGTGTAAATACCGGTGGCAAAATCATAAAAATCAAGTGAAGCTTTATTGCTGCCCATATTTCCCTCGTTGAGCAGATAAAAACCCTTGTAACCCTTTATAATTTCTGGGTTGTCAACAGCAATATCTTCAGATAAAATCATCTCTATATCCCTCCGGCAACTGTTTAACAGTACTACAATTGAGAGAGACAGGAAAATCAAAAAGTAATTATATTTCATTTGTACAAACGTTAGTTAAATGCATTTTAAGTCAAAACAAGAAATATATTTCAAAGCCATATTTCAAATCTCAACCGTAAGTGCCACCTTATAATTGCGCTGAGGCATAGGGTAGTTAAGCACTACTTCGTAATTCTGACTAAATATATTATTGATCTCTGCACTCAGGCGTATGTTTGCCTCCTTGCACTTTATCTTCCTCACAATGGTCATGTCGTTAGTATACCATGGTTGCTCATACTCAGCAGCAATATTTGCTGACGAGTGATATCGCTCTCCAACATAAATAAAGCTGTAGTTAAACTGCCAGCTCTTGTAATCTAAACTAGCAATAACAGACCCACTGTGCCACGGAATATAGGGTATTTGGCCTCCCCAGGTTGTTTTTTGCAGTATATCACTTTTTCGTTGTGTGAAATCTTGTGCCTTCTGATATGTATACATGAGCTTAATATTCAGCAACAGATCATTTATAGGTTCAGTCAGTATCGATGTCGACATATCCATGCCTCTAATTTCCACATATCCCAAATTCATCATCATCCAGCGGTACTGTCCACTTCCTTTAGGCACTGCCACAATCTTATCTGTAACCTCGTTGTAATAAGCATCTGCCTGCATTTGCCAGTTTTTAATAAACGAACGCGAATAGTCTCTTTCGAATTGAAATCCTAAGTTATATTGATGTGTAAATTCAGGTTTCAGTTGAATATTACCAATATCTGTATAATAGAGGTCGTTAAAAGTAGGCATCCTGAATATATGCTTGTAAAAGGCACGAATATTGAAATTATGCTTACTAAATGGCCTATATGATGCAAAAAATGCAGGTGTAAGTTCATTCTTATTTGGAGCGGTGCTCACCGAATCATCCGCAGCAGTATTGCCTGAGTTGATTCGTTCTCGTACATTAGTTGCTAAAATACTTCCCTGCATTTTCACCTTGCCCAAATTGACTGCACTAGCCAAAGCAAACAAAGATGTGAGTCTTTTGGGATATACAAATCCTGCAAGATCAGATGTTAACGTATTATACTGAAGATCGGCCGATAACACAGCATCCCATTTGTTCGTTATTTTATATCTATTGGCTGTAGAGATATACGACTCTTTTTGTTTGAATGTGTTATCTATCAACATCAACGTAGTATCGGGATTCAGGTAACGCATACAATCATCAGCATACTTTGCATTAACCAAAAGGTCGTATTTAGGAGCAATTGATTTCTGAAATATCCCCTGTAAAAAATAACTGCTATCCCATTGCCGCTGCGAATTCTTCCATTTATTGTTCACCACCGCACCCGGTATACCTCTTTCCGAATCGTAGTAATAACTTTTAACTCTCCAGTAGCCCCCTTGAATAGTTCCAAACAGTCCAGTCTCAAGTCTTATAGAAGAGATATCACCATTCTCTCGCACTGCAGTGGTGTCATACATAACCTCGTTTGTATTAGGGAAAACACGTTTATATCGATAATTGTACTTCCCCGATGAACTTAAATATTCGCCATTAACAGAAGCACTTATGTTTTCATTGATTTTATACTCATATAGAAAAGATAGATTAAAAAGATGGAAAGAGCCCGTTTTAACAGATCCTCTCAGATTATAGTTTTTATTATAACCGAAATGTGGTATACGTGTGCGCAGATAAATTGTAGAAGAAGATCCGAAATCCTTACCCGGTTGAAAGATATTGCTCTTTTGGCCATTATAAAGCGAAACCTCCTCTATATTCTCAAGTGAGAACTTACCAAGGTCGATCTGACCATTTTGCGCATTACTCAATTGAATTCCGTCGTAAAATACACCCACGTGATGAGTGCCCATGCTTCGCACGTTCACCGTTTTAATTCCACCAACACCTCCATAATCCTTAAGCTGCACACCCGAGAAGTAGCGAATTGCATCTGCAACAGAAAACGAACTGAGGTTCTTGAGCTTGTCTCCCGATAACTTTTGCACGGGAATCACCTCTTTCATGAGCGTACTGCCAAACACAACTAACTCATTTAGTTGCAAAGACATTGATGTAGAGTCTTCTAGCGACTGAGCATAAGTACATTCCAGTGTCGTTAGCAATAAGCAAACCGACAATTGGGTGAAGAAACGAAAATATTCCATAAAACCTTTAAAATCATTGGCTTTTTGGAAATAATAGATGAAACAGGGGTAGAATTAACGACAATTAAGATGTAAAATACACTAAAGGAAGTCGGTAAAGAAGAACCCTTACTTGTTTCGAAGCTTTATTTCCCGAAAGCTATAAAAACATAAATAGATTCTGGCAGGTCTTCTGACTTACTCCCGTGTTTGAACGCCTTCCCATCCGGTTAAAGACAGTGGCAAAGAGGTTTTGTTCAACACGTAAGCGGAGCTTACAGCAGCGGGTCTGTTCAGGATTTACACCTGATTCCCTTTTCATTAATCACTTCGAAGCCTTTTGAAGTGACTAAAACCAAAATTTCAGTGCAAAGATAGGACATTCTTTTGGATGTTAAACAATATATTTTACATGTAATTTATGATTTTTTTTAACGTTTTAGATATAAGAGCTTTAAAGAGATGTTTTAACGGCCATTAAATATTTGAATTATAGATATGAACATAAATTCATCGTTGTACAGTAACCTGTCTTTATACCTACCTGAACCTTTTTTTGTTCGTTCTTTGTTCGCACTAACTCCTAATTAACTCCGTATATTTATGAGGAGGATTGGGAGTTGGTTAAGAGTTACTAAGGAGTTAATAGAAACAAAAATCGGAAGAGACACAGGACGATGCAGGACGAATTTGTAAAGGTCGTTAAGTACGATAAATTGTAATCACTTCGGTTAATATGCACATTTTTAATACGTTTTCACTGTCAATGAACAGACCTAATTAATGAACATAAAAACACAATCTAAGTAAAACACTCTGAGATCTTTAATGAGATATTATAAAATATTGAAGAGGTTAACTTCAGAGAAGAGGCAGGAAACAATGTAGATAGTGGGCTAAAATATAGAGATTATCTGTTAACCAGCAGTGATAAGGTTTTGGAGGCTTATCAATCTATTAAACGGCACCTTTGAGATTGATGGATGTGATATGAAATTGAGAAAACCAGAGAGGGATGATTTTCTAACATATCAACTTCTATTTAAATATGACGAAAACGCTGAGTGCCCAATGTTTGATGAGTACTTAAACACTGTGCTTCCGGATAAGAATAATCCGCAGATTGTCGTTTCGGTGGATATGCTTGATACTGGCATTGATTTTAAAAAAAAACACTCACCGAAATGAATCGATAAGTGCTTAAATTTTGTGGGCGTTGACGGATTCGAACCGCCGACCCTCTGCTTGTAAGGCAGATGCTCTGAACCAGCTGAGCTAAACGCCCTTTTAATATTTTTGCTTTTTAGTTTATTTTCTCATCACTATGAGTAGTAGTATTTCTGAAAAGCGAATGCAAAGATAGAACGATTTTACATTCTAGCAAAATATTTTCAATTATTTTTATCAAAATTTTTATCACTCTATAATTATCACTATTTTTGTAGCTTCATAATAGTAGATAATTATCACAATAAGAATGAACTTAAACCAACTCACAGCAATATCACCTATTGATGGGAGATACAGAGAAAAAATCACAGATCTGTTTCCTTTCTTTTCAGAGTATGCACTTATTAAGTATAGGGTGCAGGTGGAGATTGAATATTTTATAGCTTTATGTAGTGAAGCAGGGATTGCTTCGTTACAAGGGGTAGATGATAACATGCTGAAAAGACTCAGAGGTATCTATACCGGTTTTGACGAGGATGATGCGCAGGACATAAAAGAAATTGAGACAGTGACTAATCATGATGTGAAGGCTGTTGAGTATTTCCTGAAAGAGAAATTTGATGCTATTAATCTGTCGGAATTCAAAGAATTTATTCATTTTGGATTAACCTCGCAGGATATAAATAATACTGCAACTCCAATGATGTGGAGGGATGCACTCAATTTAGTTTATATTCCGGAGCTTGAGAAGTTGATTTCGGTGATTGATGGTCTTGCTGATGAATGGGCCGATATTCCGATGTTAGCACGCACACATGGTCAACCCGCATCTCCCACACGCCTTGGAAAGGAATTGAAGGTTTTTACGTATAGGTTATCTAATCAGCTTGAAGTGCTTAAGCATATACCGTCAAAAGCTAAATTTGGAGGTGCTACCGGCAATTTTAATGCTCATAAGGTTGCTTATCCCAATACAGACTGGAAGTTGTTTGGTAATAACTTCTTGTTGAATAGCCTGGGACTGGTGCGTGAGGAGTATACTACTCAGATTTCAAATTACGATGCTTTTGCGGCTTCTTTTGATGCTATGAAGCGTATCAATAATATTCTAATTGATTTTTGCCGTGATATATGGCAATATATATCGATGGAGTATTTTAAACAGAAGATTAAAGAGGGTGAAATTGGCTCTTCGGCAATGCCTCATAAGGTTAATCCTATTGATTTTGAGAACGCAGAAGGTAATTTGGGTATTGCTAATGCTATATTAGAGCATTTGTCAGCAAAATTGCCAATTTCGAGGTTGCAGAGGGATTTGACCGACTCTACAGTTATAAGAAATATTGGTGTTCCTGTATCTCATGGATTAATTGCAATAAAAAGCACAACAAAAGGGATGCATAAATTGTTATTAAATGTGGAGGCGATAGATAAGGATTTGGAAAATAACTGGGCAGTGGTTGCTGAGGGAATTCAAACAGTTCTAAGACGCGAAGGTTATCCTAAACCTTATGAAGCATTAAAGGATCTTACACGCACAAATAAGCATATTACTAAGGATAGTATAGCTGAATTTATTAATGGATTAAATGTGAGCGATAGGGTGAAAGAAGAACTTAAGACAATAACACCTCAATCATACACAGGAATATAAATATCATAACATTAATGTACCGTAATTACTAGGAAAATTGAAAGTCGGTTATAGAATACTTTATGACCGATATGTGTTTTAGCAAAATTAGAAAACCGTGAGGTTTGATTATTAAAACAAAAAAGTAAATGCAACAATGACAACAAACAACGAAGAATCGCGCCCGAAGAAAAGTTTTTACAGCGCGGGAAATGAGAGACACTCATCCAGAACACAAAGAGATGGTTATAATTCGGAAAGGTCTGACCGATCGTTTAATTCTGATAGACCACAAAACTCAGACAGACAAAGCAATTATGGCAGATCTGACAGATCTTACAACTCAGACAGGTCTTATAACTCAGACAGATCTTATAACTCTGACAGGTCTTATAACTCAGACAGGCCATATAATCAAAACAGACAAGACAGACCACAAAGAGACTCATCTGGAAACGGAAACAATGAAGGGGGTGTAAGAAAAAGACGACCTAGAGTTGGAGAGCGTGCTCAATCTCAACAACGTGGCCAGGGTGGTGGTTATGGAAGTAACAGAAGCTGGGGTAACAATCAATCTCAGGGTTCAGGTTACAAAACTACTCAGGGTGGCAAAACTCTTAAAAAGAAAAAACCATTTAAGCAGGTTAAATACAAGGAAAATGCTGATCCTAATGCTCCAATACGCTTAAATAAATATCTTGCAAATGCTGGTATTTGCTCACGTAGAGAAGCAGATGAGTTTATTCTTGCTGGTGTCGTAAGTGTTAATGGAGAAGTAATTAAGGAGCTAGGTACAAAAATAACTCGTGCTGATTCTGTTATGTTTCACAAACAACCAGTACAGCTTGAGAGTAAAGTGTATGTTCTTTTAAATAAACCTAAAGGGTTTGTTACTACAACAGATGATCCGGAAAACCGTAAGACTGTAATGGAGCTGGTAAAAAGTGCTGCTTCGGAAAGAATATACCCAGTGGGCCGGCTTGATAGGGCTACAACAGGTGTGCTATTGCTTACCAATGATGGTGATTTGGCATCCAAATTAACACATCCTAAATACGAGAAGAGAAAGATATACCAGGTATGGCTGGATAAACCAGTTGCAATGGAACATATGCAGGCTATTGCAGATGGTATTGAACTTGAAGATGGTGAGATACATGCTGATGCAATTAGCTATGTTACTGAGGAAGATTTAACTCAGGTAGGTATTGAGATTCACTCAGGAAAGAATAGAATTGTAAGACGCATTTTTGAAAAACTTGGTTATAGGGTAATTAAACTTGATAGGGTTTACTTTGCTGGTTTGACTAAGAAAAAGCTTTCTCGTGGAAAATGGCGCTATTTATCAGAACAGGAAGTGAATATGCTTCGTATGGGTGCATTTGATTAAGTAATAAAAAAATAAAAATTTAGAATATTAATTATATACAACCAAATCTTTTGAGTGAGATTATGGTGTTGGATTATGAAACAGATTAAGAGATTTAAAATTTCGGAAGCTTTAAAGCTCAAAAGTTTTGGAGAAGAGATAAATGTAAAAGGGTGGGTACGCACCCGCAGAGGTAATAAGAATGTGGGATTTGTTGCTCTTAACGACGGGTCTACAATACATAACATACAGATTGTTATTGATGTAGCGCAGTTTGGTGAAGAGTTTCTTAAGCCAATAACAACCGGTGCATGTATTAATGTAAATGGTAAGCTTGTTGAATCGCAAGGTAAAGGGCAAAATGTTGAGATACAGGCAACAGAGGTTGAGATTTATGGTGGAGCAGATCCAGCCACTTATCCATTACAAAAAAAGGGGCACTCGTTGGAGTTTTTAAGAGAAATTGCACACCTTCGTCCTCGTACAAATACATTTGGAGCAATATTTAGAATGCGTCATCATATGTCGTATGCTATACACAAATATTTTAACGATAGAGGTTTCTACTATTTTCATACTCCTATTATTACAGCATCGGATGCTGAAGGTGCAGGCTCGATGTTTGAAGTAACTGCGCTTGATTTAAGTAATCCGCCTAAAACAGAAGAGGGGAAAATAGATTTTTCTGAAGATTTCTTCGGTAAACAGACTAACTTAACCGTTTCGGGACAACTTGAAGGTGAGCTGGGTGCAATGGCGCTTGGTGCTATATATACATTTGGACCTACTTTTCGTGCCGAGAATTCTAATACTCCGCGTCACCTTGCTGAGTTTTGGATGATTGAGCCAGAGGTTGCATTTTATGATAACAACGACAACATGGATTTGGCAGAGGATTTTCTGAAATATCTTATTAGCTATGCTCTTGAGCATTGCAAAGAAGATATTGAATTCCTTGCAAAAATGTATGATGAGGAGCTGGTTGATCGTATGCGATTTGTTGTGGATAATGAGTTTGTTAGACTAACATATACCGAAGGGGTTAAGATTCTTGAGGAGTCGGGTCAGAAATTTGAGTTCCCTGTTTATTGGGGTGCTGATCTTCAATCCGAACATGAACGATATCTTGTAGAGAAACATTTTAAGCGTCCGGTGATAATGACAGATTATCCGAAGGAGATAAAATCGTTTTACATGAAGCATAACGAGGATGGAAAAACCGTTCGTGCAATGGATGTGCTTTTCCCCAAGATTGGTGAAATTATAGGTGGCTCAGAGCGTGAATCGGATTTTGATAAGCTGATGGATCATGTGAAAACTATAAAAATGAATACCGATCCTATTTGGTGGTATCTTGAAACACGTAAATTTGGTACTGCTCCGCACGCTGGATTTGGACTTGGATTTGAACGTTTGATGTTGTTTGTAACTGGAATGACAAATATTCGTGACGTTATACCGTTTCCAAGAACACCAAATAATGCAGATTTTTAATTACTTGTGAAAAGTAAACATCTTGAATTATAATTAGGTTATAAATATAATAAATGAATAGAATACGAAACTTTTGTATCATAGCTCATATAGATCATGGCAAAAGTACCTTGGCTGATAGACTTCTGGAGTTTACAAAGACTGTGGAAGGGAAAGATTTACAGTCGCAGGTTCTAGACAATATGGATCTGGAGCGTGAACGTGGAATTACCATTAAGAGTCACGCCATTCAGATGGACTATGAATATAAGGGTGAAAAATATATACTGAATCTTATTGATACCCCGGGACACGTGGATTTCTCTTACGAGGTGTCGCGTTCAATTGCTGCCTGCGAGGGAGCATTATTGATTGTTGATGCTGCTCAGGGAATTCAAGCACAAACTATCTCAAATGTTTATATGGCTATTGAACATGACCTGGAGATTATTCCGGTGATTAATAAAATAGACCTGGATAGTGCTATGCCTGATGAGGTAGAGGACCAGATTGTGGATCTTTTAGGTACTCCTCGAGAGGAGATTATACGTGCCAGTGGAAAGACTGGGGTAGGAATAGAAGAGATATTGAGTGCAATTATTGAGCATGTTCCAGCCCCTGTGGGCGACCCTGAAGCACCTCTTCAAGCTTTAATTTTTGATTCGGTATTTAATTCTTTTCGAGGTATTATTGCCTATTTTAAAATAGTGAATGGATCAATTAAAAAAGGTGATTCTGTTAAGTTTATAAATACCGGAAAGGAGTATGATGCTGATGAGATTGGCATACTACGTTTGGGAATGGAACCCCGGTCAGAGGTTTTTTGTGGTGATGTAGGCTATATAATTTCTGGTATTAAAACCTCTAAAGAGGTAAAGGTAGGTGATACTATCACTCATTTAAAACGTCCTGCTCCGAAGGCTATTGAAGGGTTTGAGGAGGTTAAACCTATGGTCTTTGCAGGTGTTTATCCAATTGAGAGTGAAGATTTTGAAGATTTGCGTTCTTCACTCGAAAAATTGCAGCTAAACGATGCCTCGTTAACATTTCAGCCTGAATCTTCTGTTGCACTTGGATTTGGGTTTAGGTGCGGTTTTCTGGGTTTGTTGCACATGGAGATTGTTCAGGAGCGACTTGAACGTGAGTTTAATATGGACGTGATAACAACTGTTCCAAACGTTTCATATAAGGTTTATGATAAAAAAGGCAACATGAAGCAGGTGCATAACCCTGGTGGTTTGCCTGATATAACTTTGATAGATTATATAGAAGAACCTTATATTCGTGCATCGGTTATTACATTTACTGAATATATCGGTCCCATTATGACTCTTTGTTTGGGTAAGCGAGGTGAACTTATAAAGCAAAATTATATTTCTGGAAACAGAATTGAAATTATCTACGACATACCGCTAGGTGAGATTGTGATTGACTTCTACGATAAACTTAAAAGTATATCTAAAGGTTATGCTTCTTTTGACTATCAGATGCATGATTTTAGACCATCAAAATTGGTTCGCTTGGATGTTTTATTAAATGGCGAACCGGTTGATGCATTGTCTACTCTTACTCATATTGATAACGCTCAGTCTTTTGGTAGACGCATGTGTGAGAAGCTGAAAGAGCTTATTCCTCGTCAGCAATTTGATATTGCTATTCAGGCTGCTATTGGTGCTAAGATCATTGCCCGTGAAACTGTAAAGGCTGTTCGTAAGGATGTTACTGCAAAATGTTATGGTGGTGATATCTCTCGTAAGAGAAAACTACTAGAAAAGCAGAAAGAGGGTAAGAAGCGTATGAAGCAAGTGGGAAATGTAGAAGTTCCGCAGAAAGCCTTTTTAGCGGTATTAAAACTGGATTAGAATAGTGAAAATAGATATTTAATTAAAACTGAAATTATGAAACTAAAACTATTTCTTCTGCTAGCATTGTCAATTGGATATTTTTCTTTTGCTCAAGCTCAGTATGTAAATGAAACACCTATTAGTGAGGTAGATGCAGATTATATTAGGATATGGTCTGATTCGGGTCCGCTGTTAAGCTCTAAGATAACCGTGAGAGTAGATTGGGGGCAAGGTGGAAGAACGCCTCAGATTACAGACGAGAGGAGGAGAGTTGTATCTTTTAATGGTATGATGGATGTAATTAATATGCTTAGCAAGGAAGGTTTTGAGTTGATTCAGATTGTAAGAGATTCAAAAGATGAAAGTGAAATCTTTTATCTTAAAAGAAAGTAAAAGGCACGCCAATCACTTGGAATGCCTTTTGATAAAATAATAAATAATAAGTAGAGACTCCGAACATTAAGTTGTTTGGAGTTTTTTTATAATACAATAACTGTGTTTGGATTTAATCCAACTGCATTTATACTGTATTTAAATTTACCTTGTTTATCAAAACAGTACACAGAACCGGGTATAATGTAGTCTGATTCCATAATAAACAAATCGTCTGTTTTCTTATCAATTGATAATGAGTGAATTATTTCTATTTGTGTGTCGTCGGTTATGAAATTGTTTGTTATAATAGTTTCGGTAATGCAATCGTATACTAGCACACTATAAGGGTTCCCATACGAGCCTTGTACAATGTAGGCTTTGTTGTTGTGAACTAGAAACTTACTAGGATTAGATATTGCTTCTATTGTTGTTACTGTTTCTGTAATGGGATCGAATTTTTGAAATACTGCAGGAGTATCGCTGTAGTTTCCAAGTGCAGATATATAGATGTTTCCATTCTTATCTACGTCTAAATTAACAGGATTTACTCCTACTTCAATTTTTTTTATTACTTCGAAACTCGATAAATCAATTACTGAAATTGTTTTATCAAAGCCACTCCATCCTCCTGAATTGGCAACATATAACTTACCGTTATCAGCAATAATTCCTTCTGGATCCATTCCAACTGTTACGGTAGCTTCAACATTAAGTGTTGTAGTGTCTATTCGTACAACAGTGTCATCCTCAATAGAGGTTACATAAACTTTACCATTGTGTGATGTTATCTGACGAGGTTGTTTATTAGTACCGGCCTCTGTTTTCATTGAGATTTGTTTAATGGATTTTCCAGTTGATGGTTCTACAACCTCTATTGTTCCGGATAAATTCATAACGATGTATAGTTTTGAACCGTAAAGGATCATGTCATTGCCTACGGATCCTAATCCTCTATCATTTGCCAAATTGAAGTGATTTCTTCTGATAGACCCTTTTGATATATCGTACATGGCTAATGTACTATTGTTTTGATTGAATCCACCTTCATTTAGTATTAATACTGTTTTTTCATCTTTTGGATGATCAACATCAATTGATGAGGTCTCATCTGAACAAGAAATCATCATAAGTGCTACAATTGTAGAAAGAAAGAAGAATAGTTTTTTCATTTTCATTATTATTAAAAATTCATTATTAAGTTTACTCTTATTGTACGTCCCGCCATGGGGTAGTTCTTTATAATCTCGTAGTTTTTGTTTAATATATTGAGTGCTTCAAGACTAACAGTATATATGTTTCTGCTAGACTTAAAATCTTTTGAAACCGATGCCGAATGATCGGTATATCTTTTTAATCTGTATTCATTGATATTAAAGCCATTAGTGAACCTGTGGCCGGACCAAAGCAGGTTGTATGAAAACTTTATTGTGGATAAGTCTAATATTGTTCTTACTGAGCCTGAGTGGCGAGGGGTGTAAGGGATTTGATGATTGTAAGAGATTTTCTCTGAATCTGTTTTATCTAACGCACTTTGATATGTATAGGATACGCCAAGCAGGAAGTTTATCTTTTGTGATATCTGATAAATACTCTCAGATGATATATCTACTCCATTGATATGCACCTCTCCTAAATTCATCATTGTCCATTGATGAAGGTTGCCGCTTGGATAAGCTACTATTTTGTTGTTTATTCTGTTGTGATATGCATCTAGCATAAGCATTAGGAATAATGATTTATTTGTTGTTTGGGTGCTGTATGTTGCTCCTAAATTGAACTGATTGGTACTTTCAGGTTTCAAGTTGCGGAGTCCTACCAATGGGTAGTAAAGATCGTTAAATGTAGGCAGGCGGAAGCTGTTTTTATAAAAGGTTCTTAATCTTAAGTCTATATCTATAAAGGGTTTGTATGATAGGCTAAGGTGTGGTGAGAGCTTAGATCTGTTGTCTGCAGGATTACCAATTTTGGCAGACTCTAAAGTTTTAGTATATAGCAGGCTAGCGGTTGTAAGAAATTGTTCGCTTACCCATTTAGCTGCTATTGCAGATTGAGATGTTAAACGTGTAGGGGTGGCAAATGATTCTCTTTCTGATGACATAGTAGCTGAAGTGATATCGCTAGCTAAAGTGATTGATAGGTTTTGCAGGGGTTTGTAAAGCGCAGAGATTGAAGCGTATGTTTCGTTTTGGTTAAATATATCTTCAACCATACCTGTCTCTCCAGGATAGCTGGGATCGAGATAGCGTAAATGTCCTTTGTTGTATTTTGCATCTGCTTGTATGGTTAATCTTGAAGATATTTCATGCTCGAGGTGGGCTTGGGTGAAAAAGGTTTTGTCCCATAAGCGTTGTTTTGAAAAGTTTTTGATGTTGTAGAATATTGTTGCTCCGGGTAATCCTCTCTCTGATTCATAGTAATATACTCTGATATCACCTTTTGTAAATTTTGATATTTCTGCAAATAGGGCCGCTTCTAATCTTAGATTCTGAACATCGCTGTTTTCTCTTTTTTCGACAGATGAACTATCAATACCGGCTTCGCCATAATGAAGTGTGTATGGGTATTTTCCATGTGCCGACAGCCATTCTCCACTGACGGTTGCTATTAGTTTATCAGATAACTTCAGATTAGTGGTAATTGAGGGATTAAAAAGACCTAATGATCCGGTTTTTATTGATAACCTTCCATTTATGGGCTTTTCGTTTGTCTTAAATTGAGGTTTGATTGTGTTTATATTTAAATATGAAGCGCTTGAGAATGCTCGTGCTGGCATAAATATTTGATCGCTCTGGCCACTATGAAGAGTTATATTTTCGATATTGTCGAGTGAGAAACGACCTACATCAATTTGCCCTGTTTGTACGTCTGTGATTGCAATGCCGTTATAATTAACTCCTGTATGAGTAGCTCCAAGGCCTCTCACAGAAATAGTTTTTAGTCCGCCAATTCCTCCGTAGTCTTTTATTGTTACTCCCGAAAGGTGCTTTAACGCATCTGATAGTTGTAAAGCATTTAGGTTTTGAAGAGATTCTCTTGAAAGGGTTTGCATTGGAGTGGTAGAGCGTAACTCTCTGTCGCCTGGTTTATCGGTAATAACTACCTCAGGCAAATGTTGTAAACTATCGGTTTTGTATTGTGCATAAATAGAGTTGCATCCTACAATAAGAATTGCAAGAGTGAAACAAAACCTAAACTGTAAATTATAGAACATACACCGAATTATTTACTCGGTGGAATAAATGAAGCAACGATAGCACGTTTAAAAAAGTCCTGAAACAGAGTGTTATAAGCGTGTCGTATTCATGCTTTATTCCCCGAAAGCCATGTAACTTTTATGAATTGCTGGCAGGTCTTCTGACTTACTCCTCGAACTGAACGCCTTCCCAAATTTACTCTTAAAGTCTGATTTGACATCTCCAATCTGTGGAGTAGAGTATTAATTCAGTGGCAAAAGGTATTTGTTCAGCACGTAAGCGGAGCTTACAGCAGCGGGTCTGTTCAGGATTTACACCTGATTCCCTTTTCATTATCTGTTCCGAAGCCATAAATGGAACAGATAACACCAACTTTTCTGACGACAAAGATATGTATATTTTTTATTCTTTCCTACTTTCAAGATATCGTATTAGAACTTCACTTTTTTCTTTTTCGTGTTTAAGTTGTTCTATACTTTTAAGGAGGTTGGATAGTTCATATGATTGACTAACAGCATTTTTAGCTCCTTGTGTAAGGTTTGTTGTTATTGTTCGATTACCAATGAAATGAAGTGTTATAGGTTTATCTCGATATGAATATATATACTGAGAAACACTATTTTCGTCGTTACTTCCATATCTAACTATTTCGTATGTTTTCTCTAAAGTGCTGAAACGATAATTTAATCCATCGGCAGTAACGACTAGCGTTTCGGCAAAACTTCCGTCATTTGAGCTTACTCTTATTTGGTTGTGTTTAATATGTGTTCCGGATAGTACACTCTCAATAAATAGATCTCCTTTTTCACTCACTATTGAACGGAGACCATTATTGTTTAGTGAATTTTTATGTGGATATGCCTTAGGATGGTACTCTCCAAATTCCTGATAACGATCGTCACGAACATAATCAAACTTTGTAAGCATTTCATTTAGCTCGTTGTAATTAACACGTAGCATTGAGTCGCAAAAAGCTATATTCCTTTTATTTTCGGCCATTCGCACCTGTTGCATTAGCTGAAAACCTGAATTAATTTCGTTGAATGATTTAGGAAAAAGAGCTTTAATGCTATCTATCTTTAGTTTAGCTAGTGAATAATTGCCTGCGTTATATGCTTCTTCTGCTTCGACTAAATAATAAGCTGCACCTCTTCCTCTCCCTGAGCAAGAGAAAATTATGAGCAAGAATAGCATTAAAAATGTGGTTTGAACAAATAAACGCATTGTTTAAATAGTAAATTGTTGTGTACAAACTTACAAAATATATCTATCATAAAAAGTCGTTTTAATGTTCAATTATTGTAATTTTGCAATTAGTAACAGTACAATGGCCATAAATAGGCCTTTTTAAATTATAGCTTATTATGTATTTATCTCAGGAAGAGATACTACTGCACTTAAACAAAGATATATTTAGAATAATTTCTGAGGCTGCAGATGAACTGAATCTGGAGTGTTATCTGATTGGAGGATTTGTTCGTGATTTTTTTCTATATCGTACTTCAAATGATATAGATGTTGTTGCAGTGGGTAGTGGCATTGATCTTGCAAAATTAGTGGCAAAAAAACTTGGAAGTAAAAAAGATATTACAATTTTTAAAAATTTTGGCACTGCACAAATAAAATACAAGGGGTTTGAAGTAGAATTTGTTGGTGCAAGGAAAGAATCATATAACGTAGATTCGCGTAAACCGGCTATCGAGGAAGGTACTTTGGAGGATGATCAGAAAAGAAGAGATTTTACTATTAATGCTATGGCGTTTTGTTTGAACAGTGATCGCTTTGGTGAGCTGATTGATCCTTTTAATGGAATACAAGACCTTGATGATTTGATAATTCGTACTCCTCTTGATCCGGATATTACATTTAGCGATGACCCACTTAGAATGATGAGAGCTGTTAGATTTGCTTCTCAATTGGGTTTTGATATTTATCATGAAACCTTTGATGCAATTGAAAGAAATAAAGAGCGCATTAAAATTGTTTCGATGGAGCGTGTGACAGATGAATTGAATAAGATTATTTTATCTCCTAAACCTTCTATTGGGTTTACAATACTTGATAAAACAGGTTTGTTAGAGATAATATTTCCTGAACTAACTGCTCTAAAAGGTGCCGAAACGAAGGACGGAGTAGGGCATAAGGATAATTTTTATCATACACTAGTAGTTTTAGATAATATTGCATTGAAGACCAATGATCTTTGGTTGAGATGGTCGGCGTTACTTCATGATATAGCTAAACCTTTAACAAAAAGATGGGATCCGAAGTTGGGCTGGACTTTTCACAACCATAATTATATTGGTGAAAAAATGGTGCCTAAGATTTTCAGACGTATGAAACTTCCACTTAACGAGAAAATGAAGTTTTCTCAAAAGATGGTATCGCTTCATATGCGCCCAATGCAGCTAGTTGAGGAAGAGGTTACCGATTCGGCAATACGTAGGCTTCTTTTTGATGCCGGTGATGATATAGATGATTTGATGACGCTTTGTGAAGCTGATATTACATCAAAAAACCAGGTGAAGGTTAAACGGTTTGTCAACAATTTCAAGATAGTTAGAAGAAAGTTGAAAGAGATTGAGGAAAAAGACCGTGTAAGAAATTTTCAGCCTCCTATTGATGGGAATTATATAATGGAGATTTTTGAATTGCCACAAGGACGTGAAGTTGGTCTATTAAAATTAGCAATTAAGGACGCTATCCTAGATGGAATAATTCCAAACGAACATGATGCTGCTTATAAGTTTTTGATGGATAAAGCTAAAGAAATGGGGTTAAAACCCAAAAAGTAATTATAATTTGTACATCTATCATTTTGTTTGAAGGGACTTCATTTGTTTTATTTTGCATTTAGGTGCATCATGAATATTTCTGTTATTTGAATAAAAATTTACCAAAAGGGCTAAAATAATAAACTGGAGTGAACAAAGATTAGTAGTGGGTATATAAAATATACAATACTATTTTTTTTCTATAATATTTCTAATTTAGGCCCTTTAAGTGGGATAATTTTTATTACTTTGCAACTTATTTGGAAAAGGTATATTATCTCCACAACTCTATGTCTGTAAAGAAAAAAGTATCCACTGCAAGGTTTTTAAACGCCAAGATAACTTCTACAATAAGTATCTCGTTGGTACTGGTATTGTTGGGTATTACTCTGCTTATAGTTTTTATGGGTAATGGGCTTTCTCAATATGTTAAAGAGAATATGAGTTTTAATGTAATGCTATCTTCAAGCGTTACTGATTCAGAGATTAGTGCTGTGCGCAAGAGCCTGGATGCTCAACCTTTTGTTAAGTCATCGAGATATATTAGTAAACAGGAGGCTAAAGAGCAACTAATAAAAGATTTAGGAGAAGATCCTGAAGAATTACTTGGTTATAACCCTACTCAAGATTGTATAGAGATATTTTTGCATTCGGAATATGCAAATAACGATAGTATAGAACTTATAAAAGGAATTATAAGAAGCGATAACAATGTAACAGATTTACTATATCAACAAGAAGCGATAGATTTGATTAACGATAATTTGTCGAAAGTGATGACTATATTATTAGTTTTGGCTGTTATATTATTGTTTATATCGTTTACTCTCATTCGTAATACAATAAGATTGAGTGTGTACTCAAAGAGATTTATAATTAATACAATGAAATTGGTTGGGGCTACTTCAGCATTTATAAGAAAACCTTTTGTTGTGAATAATATATTTACAGGTATAATTGCTGGAATCATTGCTGATATAATCATATTTTTATTGCTTTCATATTTCAGTAGTGAATACGCAGAGTTACAGCCAATTATTTCTAATTCAGATATCATTATAATATTTGCTGCAGTTATACTGTTGGGCGTAATAATAACTACGATAGCAACTGCTTTTGCTGTGAATAGATATATTAGAATGAGGTCTGATCAACTCTATTATGTATAAAATATTAAAATCAAAATATGTCTCAAAAGAATATAGCTTTAAGTAAAAAAAATCTGATTATTTGTGCAGTGGCAGTGGTTATTATAATACTTGGATTTGTATTAATGACTGGGCCTTCCACAACATTAGAAAGTGGATTTGAACCTGATATTTTTAGTGCAAGACGTATAAAAATAGCACCGATAGTGTGCCTCATTGGCTTTGTTCTGATGATTATTGGTATATTATATCCTGTGAAGGATAATAAGGAGAAATCGGGACTTTAACAAGAAATCACTTTAAACTTTAATTTAATGACTATTCTCGAAGCAATTGTATTGGGAATAATACAAGGTTTAACAGAGTATCTTCCGGTAAGCAGCAGTGGGCATTTAGCGATTGGTTCAACCTTGTTTGGAATAGAAGCTGAGGATAATCTAATGTTTACTGTAATGGTGCATGTAGCTACAGTATTTAGCACTTTGGTAATATTGTGGAAAGAGGTCTCATGGGTGATAAAAGGACTCTTTAAATTTGAATTAAACGATGAAACAAAGTATGTTTTCAACATACTTATATCGATGATTCCAATTGCTATAGTTGGCTTGTTTTTTAAAGACCATGTAGAGTCAATTTTTAGCTCTGGAGTTCTTGTTGTAGGTATTATGTTATTAATAACTGCTTCGATGCTTACTTTAACATACTACATTAAACCACGACAAAAGAATAAAATTGGTAAACGTGATGCTTTTATTATAGGTCTCTCACAAGCAGTAGCAGTAATACCAGGATTATCACGTTCGGGTACAACTATAGCAACAGGTTTGTTGTTGGGAAATAATAAATCAACTCTTGCGCAATTCTCATTCTTAATGGTAATACCTCCAATTTTAGGAGAAGCCTTACTCGATTTGATAAAATTTACTCAAGGAGTTGAGGTGGCAGGATCAATTTCTACAGCTGCATTGATTGCTGGTTTTATTTCTGCTTTTATTGCAGGCTGTTTAGCATGTAAATGGATGATTAATATAGTAAAAAAAGGAAAACTAATATACTTTGCAATATACTGTGCAGTAATAGGCTTGGCTACAATATTATTTTCTGTTTTAGCCTGATATAC
Source organism: uncultured Proteiniphilum sp. (assembly GCA_964605035.1). Lineage (GTDB taxonomy): Bacteria > Bacteroidota > Bacteroidia > Bacteroidales > Dysgonomonadaceae > Proteiniphilum. The sequence goes on from CAZSBA010000024.1 coordinate 23,054, forward strand.
TTTTGATTCTGTTTACAATAATTGATAACTGAATAATAAATGAATTTTATAGAGGGTGAGATATTACATATTAATAAACCGCTTCACTGGACTTCTTTTCGTGTAGTAAATGTTTTTAGAGCAAAACTGTGTAGAAAACTGAACATTAAAAAGCTAAAGGTAGGCCATGCGGGAACGTTGGATCCTTTGGCAACAGGGGTTGTAACAATTTGTACGGGAAAAAAGACTAAGTTGATAGAAGAGTTACAAAAACACACAAAAGAGTATGTTGCTGATATAAGGCTTGGTGCAACAACTGCATCATTTGACCTTGAAACAGAAGTTGATGCTGAATATCCCATTAGTCATATTACAAAAGAACTGGTTGAGAGTGTGTTGAAGAGGTTCATTGGCTCAATTGAGCAGATACCTCCTATTTTTTCTGCTGTAAAAGTAGATGGTAAAAGAGCATATGAATATGCACGAAAGAATGAAGATATTGAACTAAAACCCAAAAAATTGGTTATAGATAGTATCGAACTGATTTCATGTAATATACCAGACATATCCATTCGGGTAGTGTGCAGCAAGGGTACTTATATTAGGGCATTAGCTAGGGATATAGGCAAAGCTCTAAATTCTGGTGCACATTTAACCGGGTTAGTACGCACTAGAGTGGGGGATGTTGGTTTGGATAATTGTCTTAACATGGATGATATCGACCAATTTTTAGAAAAGAATATAATATAATAATTGATACAGGATTTTTTTTAACGTATGAAACTTTCGCAATTTAAATTTAATTTGCCAGAGGAGCTTATCGCGAAATACCCAACGCATCATCGCGATGAATCTCGGCTACTTGTTGTTCATAAGAACTCTGAAGAGATCGAACATAAGGTGTTTAAGGATGTGTTGGATTATTTTGATAAGAATGACTTCTTTGTTTTTAATAACACAAAAGTTTTTCCTGCGAAGCTTTATGGAAATAAAGAGAAAACAGGTGCTAAGATTGAAGTTTTCTTACTTAGGGAATTAAACCCTGAGCAGCATTTATGGGATGTCTTAGTAAATCCTGCCAGGAAAATTCGTATTGGCAATAAACTTTATTTTGGAGAAAATGAAGAACTCGTTGCTGAGGTAATTGACAACACAACTTCACGAGGTAGAACTCTTAGATTTTTATACGACGGTCCGTACGAAGAGTTCAAGGAACAGTTATTTCAGATAGGTGAAACGCCAATACCTGAATATCTTGAGAGAGAAGCAGAGCCTGAAGACGTTGAAAGATATCAAAATATTTTTGCGTTAAAAGAAGGAGCAGTGGTTGTTCCGGCAGCGGGACTACATTTTAGTCGTGAACTTATGAAGCGAATGCAACTAAAAGATGTAAATTATGGATATCTAACTTTGCATAATGGTCTTGGTGCTTATCGTTTGATTGATGTTGAAGATCTTTCGAAGCATAAAATGGAGTCAGAACAGATAATAATAACTGATGAGTTGTGCAATAGTGTGAATAAAGCACACGATGAGGGACAAAAAATTTGCGCCGTAGGTACTTCGGTGCTTCGTGCAATTGAAACAACAGTTAGTACCGATGGCCACTTGAAACCAAGAGAGGGATGGACTAATAAATTTATTTTCCCTCCATATGATTTTACTTTAACAAATAGTCTTATTACTAATTTTCATCTTCCATATTCAACATTATTAATGATGACATGTGCTTTTGGAGGTTATGATAGGATTATGGATGTTTATGAAACTGCTATAAAAGAGGGTTATCGGTTTGGAGCCTATGGTGATGCAATGTTGATTATTGATTGATATATTTGCCACTTAAGCTTTTATCATTTTTGTTTATTTTTGAAAGTCTGTTTATATGAAACAGAATAACAATAGTGAGTACTCGCTGTTTTTAGCTTTGGGCTCTAACTTAGGTGAGAGAGAAAGAAATATTGAACAAGCATATAATAGTATTGAGAAGCAGATTGGAAGAATTTCTTCTAAATCTGCTTTTTTTTATTCTGCTCCTGTAGGTTTCATATCTGAGCATAATTTTGTTAATACTGTTTGCGAAGTGAGGACTGATCTTGATGTAGATGAGGCATTCTCAATTACTCAAAGTATTGAATATAACCTAGGAAGGTTAGAGAAAAGCAAAGATTCTGTATACAATGATAGAATTATTGATATTGACCTTATTCTTGCTGAAAATTTGATTGTAAGTAGTGAAAATCTAATTATACCGCATCCTAAATTTCACGAACGAATTTTCGTGTTGAAGCCTTTATTTGAAATTGCTCCGGAAATAATTCATCCTGTATTAAAAAAAACAATTAGAGAACTTAAACAAGATTATGAGCAGGTTAAAAAAATATAAGTTGGATTTTGTAAATTAGTGTGAGATTCTGAAAGTATTGATTGATAAAATCAAAGAAAATTGGCATATTTGTGGTATTAAAATTCAGTTAATATAATCTCTAAGGATGGCACTTTTTGGTAAAAGCTATGATAATTTTTTAGGATACGCACTTAGTGGGGGCGGTGCTAAAGGTTTTGCCCATTTGGGATCATTAAAGATGTTAGAAAAATGTGGACTAAAACCTGATATCATAGCTGGCACTAGTGCAGGTGCTTTAGCAGGTGTTTTATATGCTGATGGCTTTCAACCTGATGAAATTATTGAATTATTTAAAAAGAAAGAATTTAAAGAATTTGTTGAATTTTCAATTCCTAAAACTGGTTTTCTAAAAAGTACCGGACTTCATGAATTCTTAAAGAAAAACCTTAGAGCCAAAAGTTTTGAAGGGTTGAAAATTCCATTTTATGTAGTTACAACCGATTGGAATAAAGCTCGTATAGAAACTTTTTCTGAAGGAGATGATTTAATTGATGCAGTTGTAGCCTCTTGTTCTGTTCCGGTAATATTCAATCCTCAATATATAAACGGCAATCCTTATGTTGACGGAGGTGTATTAAAAAACTTCCCAGTTTCTGTAATAAGAAAAAAATGTAGGTTTATTATCGGTGTAAATGTATCTGCTATGATTCCTCCTGCCCAAAAAGACAATATTCGCACGGTGATGGATAGAACTTTTAATTTAATGTCTAATGCAAATAGTTTAATAGATAAAAGTCTGTGTGATATTTTAATTGAGGTAAAAGGAATTGAAAAATATAAGATGTTTGATCTGAATAATATGGCTACAATTTCTGAAATTGGCTATCATCAAACAGCTGTAAAGATGAGTCAAAATGACTCTTGGGGGATAGTCGATAAATGCCATAAACATTATAAGCGTACCGAGAAAGTTCAACAAAAGTTAGAATTGTTAAGAAAAAGAATTAATTATTCATCTTAAACCACAATACTATGGAAAAGAAAATTTTTATTTATCAATTATTACCAAGATTGTTCGGAAACAATTCAAAATCAAATATTAAAAATGGATCATTAGAAGAAAATGGTTCGGGCAAATTTAATGATATTACATTTGAATTATTAGTTAAACTTAAGAATAGTGGTTATACACATATTTGGTACATTGGTGTAATAGCACATGCTTCGACCACTGATTATACGTCATATGGTATTCCGCAAGAGTATCCTGAGATAATAAAGGGAAAAGCTGGCTCGCCATATGCAATAAGAGATTATTATGATGTAGATCCAGATCTTGCAGAAGATGTATCAATGAGAATGAATGAGTTCGAAGAGTTGATTTCTAGAACACACAAGGCTGGTTTAAAAGCTATAATTGATAATGTGCCTAATCATGTTGCAAGAAATTATAAATCAGTAAGCAGGCCGGCATCTGTGAGAGATTTTGGAGAGGATGATGATAAAAGTAAGGCCTTCTCACCACAAAACAACTTTTATTACCTCCCTAGTCAAGCACTTGATATTCAGCTATCATCTGAGAAAAAAGTAAACTTTATTTATGCCGAATTCCCTGCTAAAGTTACAGGTAACGATTGTTTTACTAACAAACCAACTCAGTATGATTGGTATGAAACTGTTAAGTTAAACTATGGAATAGATTATCAAAACGGTAATGCATCATATTTTAATCCAATTCCCAATACATGGAAAAAGATGAAAGATATTCTACTTTATTGGGCCGACAAGCAGGTGGATGGTTTTAGATGTGATATGGCAGAGATGGTGCCAATAGAGTTTTGGAAATGGAGTATTCCCCAAATTAAAGCTAAATACCCCGATATTGTATTCATAGCTGAGATATATAATCCTTCACAGTATCGCAATTTTCTCGAGAGAAACTGTTTCGACTATTTATATGATAAAGTTGGACTTTATGATGTCTTACGTGACGTGTCATGTGGCTACAGACCATCATCTGATATCTCTTTTACATTAAATAATGTTGGAGATATTCAGAATAAGATGCTTAATTTTATGGAGAATCATGATGAGCAAAGAATTGCTTCAGACTACTTTCTAAAAGATGGATTAAAAGGAAAAGCTGCAATGATTCTCTCCTGCTGTGTGAATAAGAATCCGGTCATGATATATTCTGGCCAAGAGTTTGGTGAGAGAGGTATGGATGAAGAGGGTTATAGTGGCAAGAATGGAAGGACTTCAATATTCGATTACTGGTCAGTTGATACCTTAAGAAGATGGAATAACGATGGTAAATGGAACCACGAACTACTTAATAGTAATGAGAGACAACTAAGTTTATTTTACTCTAAACTTATTACAATGTGTAATGAGGAAAAAGCAATTTCACAAGGCTTGTTTTATGATCTAATGCAGTCTAATTATGATAATCAGAATTTTGATTCAACCCGCTTATTTGCTTTTTTACGTGGTTTTGCTGATGATGTATTGTTAATCATTGTGAACTTTGATAGACTGGATAAGGAATGTGCATTACACATTCCGGAACATGCATATACATTTCTAAATAAAGAAGTTAGTAGTAAGAGTAAATTAATACCTTTGCTTGATAACAATGATAAGGAAATAGAATTTTCTGAAAACCAATTAATAAGAATTAAGATAGGTGCGCATTCTGGAAATATATTTAGATTAATCTAGGCCTCTAAAAGAATAAGATAGACTTACAATACTTAAGATAATATATAGTTTTAATAGCAAGAAATATTATTTATTGAAATTTAGTTTTTGTACTTTTGCAGTGTCAAACAAAACTTACTTATAACTATAACGCAGAAGTAAAACTTGCTAGTTATCAAAAAATAAAAAAGAATGCAGGATAGACCATTTAAAATCTTTTCAGGTAGCAAATCACGATACTTTGCTGAGAAAGTCTGTAACAGCCTTGATTGCCCATTAGGCAATATGATAATTGAACATTTTGCTGACGGAGAATTTGCCGTTTCATATGAAGAATCAATTCGTGGTAAACAGGTATTTCTGATACAATCTACTTTTCCTAATTCAGATAATCTGATGGAACTCTTATTGATGGTTGATGCAGCGAAACGTGCGTCAGCAAAATCAATTGTTGCTGTTATTCCATATTTTGGATGGGCACGCCAGGATAGAAAAGATAAACCTCGTGTAAGCATTGGAGCAAAATTAATAGCAGATATGCTGTCTGCAGCTGGAATCAACAGGCTTATTACTATGGATTTACATGCTGATCAGATTCAAGGATTTTTTGATGTACCAGTTGATCACTTATATGCATCTGCAGTTTTTTTGGAGTACATTAAGCAACTCGATACTAAAAATATGGTAATAGCAACACCAGATGTGGGAGGTACAAAACGTGCGAGTGCCTATTCTAAATTTATTGGCTGTCCAATGGTTATCTGTTATAAAATCAGAAAGAAAGCTAATGAGATATCTGATATGCAAATAATTGGAGACGTAAAAGGAATGGATGTTCTTTTAATTGATGATATAGTAGACACTGCAGGGACAATAACAAAGGCTGCTAACCTCCTCAAGGCAGAAGGAGCAAACTCTGTTAGAGCAATTGCCAGTCATGCTGTGATGTCCGATCCTGCTTCTGAAAGAGTTGATCATTCTGATTTAAGTGAAATAATCTTCACAGATAGTATACCTTATTCTAAGAAGTCGGAGAAAGTAAAAGTTCTTTCAGTTGCCGATATGTTTGCTGATGCAATTATGAGAGTGTGTAACAACGAGTCGATCAGTTCTCTATACGTAGTTTAACCAGATAGGTATTTTTTCCACAATAAAAGGTTTATTTTTTTACAAATTCACATAAAGATAGATATATTGATTATTATTGGAAAAGTTATAAATATCAGCTTAATTCATTTATTTAATATTAAAAAAATATTTACTTATGGGATACAAAATTGAGGATGTTGAGGGAATTGGACCTGTTTACGGTGAAAAACTAAGAGCAGTTGGAATATCTGCTGTAGATAAATTGTTAGAACTAGGTGCAACTAAAAGTGGGCGTTCTTCATTAGCCAAAGAAACTGGCATCAGCGAAAAAGAAATTCTGAAATGGGTAAATCATGCAGATTTATTTAGAATTGCTGGAGTAGGGCCTCAGTTTGCCGAACT
>CAZSBA010000025.1:0-23391 GCA_964605035.1 uncultured Proteiniphilum sp.
ATTTCTGTTATTCTGACTGGTAGAAGCATTTCTGTTTGTAGGATTTACCGTTGTATTTCTGCTTGTACTACTACTCCTTTCGGTTGAATTAACGTTAGAGTTTCTGTTAGTTGTAGCTCTTCTATTTGTAGTTGTACTTCTATTAGGCTGGTTCACTGCAGCATTGCGATTACTACTATTGCTTCTTGATCCAGATTCGGGGCGATACACAGTTACAGCGTTATTGCTAACTCTTGTACTTCTTCCTGAGGTGCGGTTGTTATTACTCTCAAGTTTGTGTACTGTAGCTCTTCTACCGGTAGTTCTTTCATATTCACTGCTGGTAGGACCACTATAGTAACGATTGTCGTTATATATGTATGTGTTATTTATAATTGTTGTACGGTTGTATATTGATGGTGTGTATCTATTATAATACCTGTGCATATTTCTGTGATACATTCTATTGTTGGGTAAAAATGTCCAGTATCTGCCAGGTAGATTTATATTGATATTTATATTAAGTCCGGGAGACATTGGAGCCCATCCATAGTATCCACCACCACTTCTCCATGAAACCCATGCCGGTGCCCACTCATATCCTGGTACCCATGCCCATCCGTAATAGTCGTCGAAGTACCATCTTCCATAATGGAAAGGAGCCCAACCCCATGAGTAATTAGATACCCAAGTGTTACCATAGTCGGTCATTACCCAATATCCGTTTGTAGCATAAGGATGAAAGTCTCTACCTACATTTGGAACCCAAACTCTGCCGTAATGGCCATTGTTGATCCATCTACCGTGCGGTCTTAACTCGTTGAAGAAAACGTTAAAGTTGATTCCGCTATTGTTGTAGTTGTCGTAATACCCCTCTTCGTAGTAATTATCATATCCCTGTGAGTACATCTCTCTTGAAGAGAAGCAGGATGTAAATACAATTGCGAGTATTGCTAGAACTAATGGGTGTTTAAGTTTTTTTGCTTTCATATCCGTATGTTTTAAAGGGTGGAACATCTATTATTTAACATTAAGACCTCAATTTAAAGGAATGGTTTAACAACTAGAACGATTTATAAGCGAAAGCTCTATTGTTTAGCTATGGTAGACAGTTTTATGTCAAAATGTGCACATTAAATAGCTAAAAATCCAGATTGAGAACCTATTATTATCTAATGTCATTATATAATACAAGAACTTGTAACAATTTTAATGAATAATACATCCAATAATACAACACATAAGAAAGGGTTTAAAAGCCTTTTATTACGCTTTTAAACCCTTATAGGTAGTTTGTTTATTATAATGTAATCTTATTTAAATACCTGGTCAATCCCAGAGAATCCCATAAATGCCATTGCAATAACACCTGCTGTTATCAGCGCAATAGGTATACCCTGCATAGTTTTTGGTACTTTAGTAAGAGAAAGCTGTTCACGAATGCTTGAGAATATAATTAACGCCATTGCATATCCAATTCCTGTTGCAACAGCATAAATAACCGATTCCAGAAGATTAAAATCTTTCTGAATTACTAGAATTGCCACTCCCAAGATAACACAGTTGGTTGTGATAAGTGGCAAGAAAACTCCTAGTGCCTGATAAAGTGAAGGAGATATTTTTTTTAATACAATCTCTACCATTTGCACTAAAGAAGCAATCACCAAAATAAAGGTAATTGTTTGAAGATATTCAAGTCCAAATTGCTCAAGAATACCTTTTTGAACTATGAATGTAACTATAGAAGCAATGGTTAGCACAAACATAACTGCAAAGCTCATTCCTATAGCTGTATCTACTTTCTTCGAAACACCAAGAAAAGGGCATATTCCTAAAAATTGTGAGAATACAACGTTATTAACGAAAATAGCGACTATTATAATTCCAATTAATTCCATAATGTTATTTGTTTAGTTAGTACTTGCTTTGTTTTGAAACTTATTGAATATCGCAATTAAATATCCCAAAACAATAAAAGCTCCTGGTGCAAGTACAAATATTAAAGATCCGAATTGTTCAGGGTATATATTTAATGAAAATATTTTACCCGTACCCATCAATTCTCTAAGTGCACCTAATAACGTTAAAGCAATTGTAAATCCAAAACCCATACCAACACCATCAAAGACAGACGATAGAACACTATTCCTCGATGCAAAAGATTCAGCTCTGCCAAGTACGGTGCAGTTAACTACAATTAGAGGTATAAATAACCCTAGACTATCTGCTAGTGCTGGTACAAAAGCATTCATAAGCATCTCAATAATCGTTACAAATGCTGCAATAATTACAATAAATGCTGGGATTCGCACCATATCAGGTATCATGTTTTTTAATAATGATATCACTGTATTTGAGCAAATTAACACAAACATTGTAGCTAATCCCATACTCATGCCATTAATTGCCGAACTTGTGGTTGCAAGCGCAGGGCACATTCCTAAGAGCAATACCAGGAGAGGGTTCTCTCGTATTATTCCATTTATAAGTACATTTAAATTTTTATTCATTGTATTTATCCTCTTAGTTAATTATTTTCAGTGTCATCATCAGTTGTAGCGCCAGAGTATGAGTCCAGTTTACTCCCACTGTACGCAATATATGCTTTGTTAACAGCGTTAAGAAAAGCTCTGGATGTTATAGTTGAAGCAGTTATAGCATCTACACTGCCTCCGTCATTCGTAACTGCAAGTGTGCCAAGTGACATATCTCTTCCAATTATCGATTTACTATTAGATTCCATATCCTTAAACCATTCACCCATTTTTGATCCCAAACCAGGTGTCTCAGCGTGTTGTAAGATTTCATAGTTTACAATTTTGTCATCCATGTCAAAACCAATCATTATTTGAATCTCACCTGAAAAACCGCTTGAAGAACTACTAATTGCAAATCCTACAACCTCTCCATCTTTTGTAGCAGGGTATACTAAAAGAGAGTCGCCCCCTTCGCTAGCTATCATATACGATTCGGCAACAGGATCATTATCAAACTCTGGCACTACTTCTCCTATTGCGGTCTGAAGCTTAAGTGCCTTTGCCTCCGCAATTGGTTTTAAGGTCATTTTGTTTACCTGTGCCAATGAAAAAGCCACAGTCAGACATATTATCGAGAGTGACAGGAACATATTTATAAATGTTGATTTTAATTTAGCCATTTTTTTTTACCTCCCCGAATCTTTTTGGTGATGTATAAGTATTGATTAATGGTGTAAAAGCATTCATTAACAAAATTGCAAAGGATACACCTTCAGGATAAGCTCCCCATAGACGAATAGCCATTGTAATAAAACCTATTCCAACTCCATAAATAATCATTCCTTTTTTTGTCATAGGAGATGTTACATAGTCGGTAGCCATAAAACAGGCCCCCAGCATTAATCCCCCCGATGCAAGATGAATAATTGGATTGTATAACTCTATTGGATTAATAATGTATAAAACGCCTGTAAAGAGTGCAACTGTTATTAATATAGAGATCGGAATATGCCAAGTAATTACCTTTTTCCAAATCATATAAATTAATCCAAGAAGAATTGCTATTGCGCTCATCTCTCCTATGGATCCCGTTTCAATCCCAAACAACATTTGTTGCAACGTAGGCAACGCTTCGGGGGCATATTTTATTACTCCCAATACTGTGGCTGAGCTCACAGCGTCAGTTGCTTCTGCTATTGCAGGTGCGGGCCATGTGGTCATTTGCGCAGGAAATGAAATAAGTAGAAATATTCGTCCAGCAATTGCTGGATTAAAAATATTGTTCCCTAATCCACCAAAAGACAATTTCACTACACCTATTGCAAATAGACAACCAAGAGCCAAAATCCACAATGGTAAATTTGAAGGCACGTTAAATGCTAATAGAACCCCTGTGATAATTGCCGATCCATCGAATATGGTTGGTGTCTTTTTTATCAAGTATTTAACTATTATATATTCAAACAGAACGCAGAAAACCACTGCAGATAGAGTGATTATTAGTGCATCAAGTCTAAATACATACAATGCCACCAGAAATGCCGGAATAAGTGCTATAAGCACATTATACATGTTTCTCTCAATCGAGTCACCACTGTGTATATGTGGTGACGGAGAGACTATCAGTTTGTTTTCCATATTTAAAATTATTCTGCTTTAATTTTTTCTTGCCCTGATAATCGTGTTGACTTTTCCTTTGCCCAATTTTATATAATCGAGTAGGGGTCGATGTGACGGACATGTAAAACTGCATGAGCCACATTCTATACAGTCGGTTATATGATTAATTTCAGCTTTATCCCAAGCCTCGTATTCGGTTAAATTCATTAATAATGTAGGGTTAAGGCCCATAGGGCAAACAGAGATACATTTAGTACATCTTATACAGTCTCTCATGGCCTTCCTCTTCGCTGCAAGTGTAGGGATAATCAAAACACCCGAAGTCCCTTTAGTGACGGGAATATCTATACTTGCCAAAGCCTTACCCATCATTGGGCCACCGCTCACGATTTTACTAGTTTCCTCTGGTAATCCTCCTGCAACTTCTATAAGGTTAATTAAAGGAGTGCCTATTCTTGAAAGAATATTTGAAGGTTTAGCTACATGATCACCAGTTATTGTCACTACACGCTCTACGAGTGGTTTGTTTTTTTGTACCGCCTCGTATATTGCAAATATTGTACCTACATTCTGAACAACTGCTCCCACCGATATTGGGAGTGCACCACTTGGCACCTGACGCTTAAGTATAGCATCTATTAACTGCTTTTCTCCACCTTGTGGATATTGTACTTTAAGCGGTTGTATCTCAATATTGGGGTACTCTTTGGATAATCTATTGAAAACAGATATAGCATCTTTTTTGTTATTTTCAATTCCAATTACAGCTTTACTTACATTTAAAGCTTTCATTACAATGCTAGTACCTACTAAAATCTCTTCGCTTTTTTCCAGCATTAGTGCATGGTCGGAAGTGAGATAAGGTTCACACTCCACACCATTGATGATTAAAACCTCAGGTGTTGTACCCGGTGGAGGTGTTAGTTTCACGTGGGTTGGAAATGTTGCTCCTCCCATACCAACTATACCGGCTTTTTCTATTTTGGTTAGAATTTCAGGCCCGGTTAAATTGCACTCTTTCTTGATTGTATCACTTCTGTCGATAGACTCTTCCCATTCATCGCCTTCGCAATTTATAAAAATTGCATCTCTTTTGTATCCGCTCGAGTCGAGGGCTTTATCAATCTTCAGTACTGTCCCTGATACAGATGAGTGAATGTTTGCTGATACAAAGCCTACGCTTTTACCAATTTGGGTTCCTACCTTAACTTGCTCTCCTTTCTTAACAATGGGCTGACAGGGTGCTCCTATGTGTTGACCCATAGGAATTACTACCTGTTTTGGTATTGCAATGGGTAGTATTGTTTTTCCGGCCGATATCTTCCTTTCTTTCGGATGAATACCGCCTAGTCTGAATGTTTTTAACATATATTCTTATAACTTACAGGTTAAACTGGTTCTGAAACTTGCTCCTCTTTTTTAGCTTGAGGCCTATCCTTTTTAGGTGGAAAGTTTAGTTCCAGTATCGAGTTAGTAGGACAAACTGGCACACATTTCCTGCAGAGCCTACATTTGTCATCTATGATAAAGGCAAGGTTATTCTCTATTGTAATAGCTTCAAAAGGACATACTTGTTGGCATTTTGTACAGCCAATGCATGCTACTTCGCAAGCTTTTTTGGCAACTCCTCCCTTGTCCTTGTTTACACAGCTTACATATATGCGTCGCGATTTAGGGCCTTGCTTTCTTAGTTCAATAATATCCTTAGGGCAAGCTTTAACGCACGCTCCACATGCAGTGCATTTATCTTCAACAACTTCTGGTAGTAGAGTTTCAGGATTTATATGTATTGCATCAAATGTACAAGATTCAACACAGTCACCAAGACCATAGCACCCAAACGAGCAGCCTGTATCTCCTCCATAAAGAGATGAGGCAATCGTACAGTTAGAAACACCATCGTAGAAATTTAGTCTAGGTCGATTATCGCATGTTCCATTACATCGGACTACTGCTATTTTCTTTACCGCAACTGGAGCTTTTTGACCGAGTATTTCGGCCACAGCATCCATTGTTTTTTGTCCTCCAACGGGGCAATTTAATTCACTTAATGTCTCTGCATTAACGCATGCAGCTGCAAACGAAGCACATCCGGGGAACCCGCAACCACCACAATTAGCAGCCGGTAAAGCGTCTTGAACCTCCTGTATGCGAGGGTCTTCTTCAACTTTAAATTTCTGTCCCACCATATAGAGAATTGCCGCGCTTCCCGCACCAATAGCTCCTAATGTTGCAACGGCAGATAGTAATACACTCATAATATTAATTTGTTTTTTTAATACTGAATCTAAACGATTTTGCCATTCTGTTTCTGAAAAAATAGAGTACACAGTAATATGGAACCAGAGAAGCCAGAGAAGCCAAAGCAGACTCTGTATCACTTAAATGCCATATTGCAAGGGAAAGGGTTAAAACGAGAATTAGGAGTAGCAGAGGTAACACAAATGCCCAGAAAACAGCTTTATAGCCAATTGAGCTTTTCCCCTCAATTAAAACTCTTTCGTTTTCTTTAAACATACCTGTGTAATCCCGTATATCAACCAACTTCTCTTTTGAGTCGGAAGCCATACAGGCTGCTCTTGCGTGACAATCACTACAGGCCGATTTTTGTAGTATTCGAACTGATATGTTATTGTCTTTTACCTTCTCGATTATTCCTTCGTGTTCAATCATGAATCACAAGTATAATAAAATCCTCACTTAATTAGTGAACCTATCTAGTTACAAAGTTATGATTATTTTTGTGATTATTAAAAGTTTTAATGAACTAAATCCCCCTCTTTACTGTTAATATAAGTTCGCAATTTGTATATAGTTGCTATAGATGGTGTTGATAGCCTACTTTTAAATAATATAACCCTACCTTTCGACGAACATTTAGCTTGGCTTTTTTGTTAAAAAGTAGTGTTGTAGCTAATTCAACAGTTTTTTTATTATATTTTAATACTTTGATTCCTATGATTTTTGATATTGAGATGATTCGTAAAGTTTATGAACAACTTCCCGGTAAAGTGCAGCAGGTTAAAGATGCTCTTCAGAGGCCTTTAACATTAACTGAAAAAATTCTTTTTACACATCTTTCAGCCGATGTGCCGGTTAGAAATTATAAACGTGCAAACGATTATGTGGATTTTACTCCCGACCGTGTAGCTATGCAAGACGCAACTGCTCAGATGGCACTACTTCAGTTTATGAACTCCGGAAGAGCTACTGTAGCGGTTCCTTCTACTGTTCACTGCGATCATTTGATTCAGGCATATAAAAATGCTGATGCAGATCTTGAAACAGCTAAGATTACAAACCGAGAGGTGTTTGATTTTCTACGTGATGTATCAAATAAATATGGAATTGGATTCTGGAAACCAGGAGCAGGAATTATTCATCAGGTAGTTCTCGAAAACTATGCCTTCCCCGGTGGAATGATGATTGGAACCGACTCACATACTCCCAATGCGGGTGGATTAGGTATGATCGCTATCGGTGTTGGTGGCGCTGATGCTGTAGATGTGATGGCGGGCATGCCTTGGGAGCTAAAGATGCCTAAACTTATTGGAGTGAAACTTACCGGAAAACTTTCAGGTTGGAGTGCACCAAAAGATGTAATACTTAAGGTTGCAGGAATTCTTACCGTTAAAGGTGGTACAAATGCAGTTGTTGAATATTTTGGTGAAGGAGCTGAGTCTCTTTCTGCTACTGGAAAAGGAACAATTTGTAATATGGGTGCAGAGGTTGGTGCTACCACATCAATCTTCCCGTTTGATCAGAAGTCAGCAGAGTATCTTGGTCAAACAGGTAGAAAAGAAGTAGCTGATGAAGCTATGAAAGTTATACAACATCTTCAGCCCGATCCCGAAGTCGTTGCTAATCCCGAACTTTATTATGATCAATTAATTGAGATTAATCTTTCAAAGCTTGAACCACATATAAACGGTCCTTTTACACCTGATGCAGCATATACAATATCTGAATTTGGTGAAGCGGTAAAGAAAAATGGCTGGCCTCGTAAGATGGAGGTAGGATTAATTGGTTCCTGCACTAATTCATCATACGAAGATTTAACAAGAGCTGTTTCTATAGTTAAACAGGCTGCCGATGATGAAGTGCCGGTAAAAGCACAATTCCTTATAAATCCTGGTTCAGAGCAGATAAGGTATACAGCCGAACGTGATGGTATACTACAGGTTTTTCAGGATGCAGGTGCCACAATCATAGCGAATGCTTGCGGTCCTTGTATAGGACAGTGGAAACGTGATGATGAAACAGCAAATGATCGTGTAAATTCTATTGTAACATCATTCAACCGCAACTTTGCGAAACGTAATGATGGTAATCCAAACACACATGCCTTTGTAACGTCTCCCGAGCTGGTTGCAGCACTAACTATTTCGGGCGATCTATGTTTCAATCCTCTAACCGATACTCTTCTAAATGAGAGGGGCGAAGAGGTTAAACTTAAGGAACCACATGGATTTGAGTTGCCTCCAAACGGCTACGAAGTGAAGGATGCTGGCTTTATTGCTCCTTCAGAAAACGGTAACGAAGTAAATATTGATATCGATCCTGAATCAAACAGATTACAGAAACTTGAGCCGTTTGCTCCCTGGAATGGTGAAGATCTAACAGATTTACCACTTCTCATTAAGGTTAAGGGTAAATGTACAACCGACCATATCTCAATGGCAGGTCCATGGCTACGTTTTAGAGGGCACCTCGATAATATATCAGAGAATATGCTTATCGGTGCTGTGAATGTTTTTAACAATCAAACAAATACCGTTATTGATCCCGAAACAGGTGAGTATATGACTGTACCAGGTTTAGCCCGAAAATTCAAAGCTCAAGGTCTAGGATCTATAGTAGTTGCAGAAGAAAATTATGGTGAAGGATCAAGTCGTGAACACGCTGCGATGGAGCCACGTCATCTTAATGTTAAAGCAATACTAGTTAAATCGTTCGCTCGCATCCACGAAACTAACCTAAAGAAACAGGGAATGTTGGGTCTTACATTTGTTGATAACAGCGATTATGAAAAAATCAAAGAGGGTGATAAAATAAGTATTCTAGGTTTAAGAGATTTTGCACCCGGAAAGAATCTCACAGTTCAGCTTCTTCACAAAGATGGTACAAGAGAGACTTTTGAAGTATCTCACACTTACAATGAGCAGCAGGTTGAATGGTTCAGAGCAGGAAGTGCATTAAATGCGATGAAAAAATAGTATAACCTTTTATATTTAACACATGCAAATATACATGAAAGAGGGTGAGATGGTTGTCCCCGATAATCCAACTATCCCTTTTATCGAAGGAGATGGTATAGGTAAGGAGATAACTACTCATGTGCAAGAGATAATAGACTCAGCAATAGAGAAGTCTTTTAATGGTAAAAGAAAGATCGAATGGCTCGAGGTGCTGGCCGGAGAGAAAGCTTTTACCGAAGTAGGCACCTGGTTGCCTACTAAAACAATTGATGCATTTAGCAACCATCTGGTTGGTATAAAAGGACCATTAACTACTCCTGTAGGTGAGGGAATCAGATCTCTTAACGTTGCACTCAGGCAGGAGCTTGACCTCTATGTATGTCTGCGTCCAGTAAGGTGGTTCAAAGGTGTGGCAACGCCTCTATTGCAACCCGATAAGGTTAATGTTACCATCTTTCGTGAAAATACAGAAGATATTTATGCAGGTATCGAATGGGCAGCAGGTACTCCGGAAGCAAAAAAGGTGCTTGAGTTTCTTCAGAAGGAGATGGGTGTGAAAAATATTCGTTTTCCACAGAGCTCTTCATTTGGTGTTAAGCCAGTTTCTAGAGAGGGTACTGAGAGACTTGTTCGTTCGGCAATAGAGTATGCTCTTGAAAACCGACTTCCTTCTGTAACCTTGGTGCATAAGGGCAACATTATGAAGTTTACCGAAGGTGGATTCAAAAAATGGGGATACGATTTAGCGGAACGTGAGTTTCCCGATCGTACTTTCACTGAACATCGTTTCAATCAAATTAAAGTTGAAAAAGGTCTCGAAAAGGCTGTTGAAATGTACAATCATGCAATATCTTCGGGTAAAGTATTTATAAAAGATGTAATTGCAGATGCTTTTCTACAAAATACTCTTCTCAAACCCGAAGAGTATTCGGTTATTGCTACTCTGAATCTCAATGGCGATTATATCTCTGATCAGCTTGCAGCAATGGTTGGGGGAATAGGTATTGCACCTGGAGCAAATATCAATTACCATTCGGGTCATGCAATATTTGAGGCTACTCACGGTACTGCTCCGGATATTGTGGGTAAAGATCTTGCAAATCCATGCTCAATGTTGCTATCCGGAGTAATGATGCTTAACTATATAGGATGGGATAAGCCCGCCAAGCTTATAACTTCATCTCTGGAGAAATTATTCGAAAACGGTTATGCAACACCCGACCTTGCACGTTTTATGAGTGATGGCAAACCCCTTTCTACATCGGAGTTTTCATTTAAAGTTATTGAAAATCTCTAAATATTAACGGTTTATTTAAACAAAAAGAGTACTCTCTATGTTAGAACTACAACAGTTTTAGCGCCAATAGTAAGCTGAAATCATAAGTGCAATAAGAATTTAAAACATATATAAAATCAACACATTAATCATATGAATAATAATGAAATAACTAAAATCTTGTCAGATTCAATTCTGTTTACAAGCGATATCAACAAAGAGCTTTTTACAAAAAAGGGGGTAAAGCGAGGACTTCGTAATGACGATCATTCCGGGGTCTTGGCCGGACTAACTCGTATAGGTGATGTTGTAGGCTTTGAAAGACAGACTGACGGTTCTTTAAAGCCAATCCCCGGAAAACTCTATTACAGAGGTCTCGACGTGGAAGAATTGGTTAAAGGTGTTCAAAATGAGAATAGGCTAGGATTTGAAGAGACAATATTTCTTCTTCTTTCCGGGCGTCTTCCAAATAAGACTGAGCTTGATGCTACTCAGAATTTGATTGCACAAACAATGCCACTGAATCATACAGCTACAATGAATATTCTTGCTCTTCAAGGTAAAAATATTATGAATATTCTTGCCAGAAGCGTACTCGAACTGTATGTGTATGACGAGAATCCTGATGATATTTCACGCGAAAATCTAATAAGCCAGTCAATAAATCTGATTGCAAAATTCCCAACTATTATTGCATATGCATATCAAGTTTTAAGACACGATGTGAAAGGTCGTTCACTTCATGTTCGCTTGCCTTATCCAGATAAATCGGTTGCCGAGAATTTCCTTTTTATGATAAAAGGACGTAATAAATATACAGAACTGGATATTAAGATACTCGACCTAGCGCTTATCCTTCATGCTGAGCATGGTGGTGGTAATAATTCAACATTCTCTGTTCGTGTAACAAGTTCAACCGAAACCGATACATATTCGGCTATTGCTGCCGGAATTGGGTCACTAAAAGGTCCTCTTCATGGTGGAGCAAACGTAAAGGTAATGGGAATGCTTGCCGATATGAAGGAAAAGGTTTCAGACTGGACTGATGCTAATCAGGTTGATGATTACCTCAGAAAGGTTTTAAACAAGGAAGTGTTTGATCGTACAGGACTTATTTACGGAATTGGTCATGCTGTTTATACAGTTAGTGATCCTCGTACAGCACTTCTAAAAAATATGGCTAAAGATCTTGCAAAAGAAAAAGGTCGTGAAGATGAATTTGCATTTATGGAATTAATCGAAGAGCGTGCAATAAAAGTCTTTATGGAAGCTAAGAAAAGTACTGCCAAAGGTAATGTTTGTGTTAACGTCGATTTCTACTCAGGTTTCGTGTATGATGCAATTGGGTTACCTTCAGAAGTATATACTCCGCTGTTTGCTATGGCTCGTATTGTGGGCTGGTCGGCTCACCGCATTGAAGAGATGAACTTTTCAAGCAAGCGACTAATACGTCCAGCATATAAGAATGTTCGTGAACTGCAAGACTTTGTTGCGCTAAACGAAAGAAAATAGATTTTGGTTAAAGTTATTAAGTGTTGAAGTTGAATTTTATGACTCAACTTCAACACATGTGCCTAAATATATAGTGAAAGATAATATATAATGCAGAAAATTAAAGTTAAAAATCCTGTTGTAGAGATTGATGGAGACGAGATGACCCGTATTATATGGTCGTTTATTAAAGAGGAACTTATCCTGCCTTACATCGATCTTGATATAAAATATTACGATCTTAGTATACAACATCGCGATGCTACAGATGATCAAGTTACAGTTGATGCGGCCGAAGCAATAAAGAAATACAATGTAGGTATCAAGTGTGCTACTATAACACCCGATGAGGCTCGTGTTGAGGAGTTCGGACTCAAAAAGATGTGGCGTTCTCCAAATGGTACTATTCGTAATATCGTTGGTGGTACAGTTTTTCGCGAACCTATAATCTGCAGCAATATACCTCGCTATGTGCAGGGGTGGACCAAGCCAATTATAATAGGTCGTCATGCTTTTGGCGATCAATACCGTGCAACAGATACGGTTATAACCGGTAAGGGAAAGCTTACAATGACATTCACTTCAGAAGATGGTAATACCCAGAGCTGGGATATATATGATTTTAAAGGTGATGGTGTAGCTATGGCTATGTATAACACCGATGAGTCGATATATGGTTTTGCCCGTTCATCTTTTCAAATGGCATTAAGTAAAAACTACCCCCTCTATATGTCTACCAAAAATACCATCCTTAAAGCGTATGATGGTCGTTTCAAAGATATTTTCCAAGAGGTTTTTGAAAATGAATTTAAAGAAAAGTTCGAAAAAGCAGGTTTAACCTATGAGCATAGACTTATAGACGATATGGTTGCAGCTGCTATGAAGTGGAATGGTGGGTTCATATGGGCATGCAAAAATTATGATGGTGATGTTCAGTCAGATACAATTGCTCAAGGCTTCGGTTCACTAGGTATGATGTCATCGGTGCTCATAACGCCCGACGGAAAAACAGTTGAAGCTGAGGCAGCTCATGGTACTGTAACGCGTCACTATCGTCAGCATCAACAAGGTAACGAAACCAGTACTAATCCTGTCGCTTCAATATTCGCATGGACAAGAGGACTAGCACATCGTGGAGCATTAGATAATAATCAGGAGTTAATAGATTTCTGTAATAAGTTAGAGCAGGTTTGTATTAATACTATAGAAGGTGGAGAGATGACAAAAGATCTTGCGCTTTTGGTATATGGTTCTGATATGCAACGTAGCAACTGGTTAACAACTAAAGAGTTCCTAAATGCTCTAAAAAATAACCTCGAAAGAGACTTAAAAAATAAATAGAAGTAGGTCGTGGCTTACTAATAATTTAACAAAAATGCAATTGAAATAAATTAGGGCGACTCGTTAACGGGTCACCCTAATTATTTAAACAACTAAACTTATAACTGAAAAAGTAAATTAGTCCTCTTTTTCTTGCTCCTCATATTCCTTAAGCAATTTCTCCTGAACATCAGAAGGTACAAGCTCATAACCTGAAAACTTCATAGAGAAAGAACCTCTACCACCAGTAATAGAACTTAGAGAGGTTGAGTAGGTACTCATCTCTTTTAAAGGTACCCTAGCATTTAGCTTTTCAAATCCTTTCTCACTCTCCATACCCATAATCAATGCTCTGCGTCCCTGAAGGTCACTCATTACGTCACCCAGATATTCTCCTGGTACTGATACTATTACGTTGTAGATAGGCTCTAGGATCTTTGGAGATGCGTTCTTAAATGCAGTGCTAAAAGCGTGCCTGCCTGCAAGCATAAAAGATATCTCGTTAGAGTCTACAGGATGCATCTTACCATCGTAAACAATAACTCTTACATCGCGTGCATATGAACCTGTGAGCGGACCTTGCTCCATTCTTCCCATAATACCTTTTAATATAGCAGGCAAGAATCGTGTATCAATAGAACCTCCAACAATACTATTCACAAATACAAGCTTTCCGCCCCAATCCAAATTCACTGTCTGAGTATCACGGTTCTGAATCTTGAATTCCTGATCGTTAAACTTGTAAATCTCAGGTAAAGGCATTCCTTCAGTGTAAGGCTCAATAATTAGATGAACTTCACCAAACTGACCTGCTCCTCCAGACTGTTTCTTGTGTCTGTAATCTGCACGAGCCGACTTAGTAATTGTTTCTCTATAAGGAATTTTGGGCTCAAGAAATTCAATATCAATCTTATCATTTTTCTCTAGTCGCCATTTAAGTGTCTTAAGGTGAAACTCTCCTTGCCCCGATACTATTGTTTGCTTAAGTTCTTTAGAAATCTCAACCACCCATGTTGGGTCTTCTTCTTTCATGCGGTTAAGAGCCTCGTTCATTTTTTCAGAGTTTGACTCATTCAAAGCCCTTATAGCTCTGCGATAACGTGGTTCAGGGTATTTAATAAAATCAAATAAATTATCTACACCTTTAGCATTAAGTGTGTTTCCTGTGCGAACTTCTTTAAGTTTTACTGCAGCACCTATACTACCAGCATGAAGCTCATCTGCTCTGTTGCGCATCTGTCCTGCAACTGTATATAATTGTGCAAGTCTCTCTTTAGATTGACGATTTATGTTTGTAAAATCGTCACCCTCTTTTACTACTCCCGACATTACCTTAAAATAGCTCACCTCTCCAATATGAGGTTCAACCGTTGTTTTAAAGAAGTAGAGGCTCGTTGGTTCGCTGTCTACCGGTGGCACCTCTACACCTTCTGAATTTAAAGGCGCAGGCATATCGTCAGGTGAAGGTGCAACCATGCTCAGGAAATTCATAACACGGTGAACTGCCATGTTTTTCTCACCTGAAGAGCAGAAAAGCGGATATAAGCTCTGACTAAGCATTCCTTTGTGAATACCGTCGCGCATCTCCTCTTCAGAAAGTGTTCCCTGATCGAAGAATTTCTCCATTAAACCCTCATCATTCTCTGCAGCAGCTTCCAGTAAAACCTGATAGTAATCTCCTGCTCTCTCTTTCTCACTTTCGGGAATATCAAGTACTTGAGGAGCAGTGTCCCCCGGCTCCCAATGATAATATTTTTGTTTCAAAACATCAATGATACCGTTAAAAGTGGTACCACTACCAATTGGATATTGAACCGGTGTTATCTTATTTCCATACACCTCTTTAAGGCTTGCTAAAGTGTTATCATAGTCAGCTTTCTCATGGTCCATCTGGTTAACAAGTAGTACTGCCGGTTTATTAAGTGAGTCAACATAGCGGAACTGGTTAATTGTTCCAACCTCAACACCACTTGTAGCATCAATAAGCATAAGTGCCATATCTGTTACATTTAATGCAGTAACCACACCTCCAACAAAGTCATCCGATCCAGGGCAGTCGATAAAGTTCATAAACTTATCTTTCCATTCATACGATATAACAGAAGGAAATACAGAATATCCATATTCTTTTTCCACAGGAAAATAGTCACTTGTAGTGTTTCCTCCATCTATTGTACCGCGTCGTTTTAACAGACCACACTCGAAAAGCATAGCTTCAGCGAGAGTGGTCTTGCCTGACCCTGAATTACCAATCAGGGCTATGTTCTTAATTTGGTTTGTTTTGTAAACTTTCATGATTAGAAAATATTATTAATTAATTAATTTATTCACTCATTTGTTCATTCTCTCCTCTTAAATAGGAATTGTTCTTGATGGATGTAATTTAATTGTATTGATTGTTATTTTTATGTTAATCTGATGATTAGCCTCTTAAATTTAGTATTAAAAAAAGACTTTGCGTCTTGTTAAGACCGGCAAAGTCGAGCTTTACTTTTATAGGTTTGCAATTTATACAAAAGGGGTGACTAAAAAAAATGTAGTCATTATGTTATATAACATATGCAAATATTGAGTAGAAAAATTCAGAGTTATGTTATTAATTGATCAAATCTTTATCTACATTTGCTATTTAAAATATTTTAAATAATGGACCATTATTACAACCAGACTACAACGGAAGTTTTAAAGAAGTTTGATGTTGATCATTCAACAGGATTATCGCAAAGTGAGGTAGATAGAAGAGTAGAGAAATATGGTTTCAACAAACTCGAATCTCAGAAGCAGAAATCACTCCTTAAAATATTCATAGAGCAATTCAAGAGCAGCATGGTTGTTATACTGTTCATTGCAGCCATTGTTTCGGGTGTCATAGGGGTAATGGAAGATGAGGGATTTGTCGAAACTTTTGTAATTCTAGCAATCCTGCTCCTTAACGCCATTATTGGGGCTTATGAAGAGCGTAAGGCGCAATCATCACTCGAAGCGCTTAATAAGATGAGTGCACCCCGAAGTAAAGTCCTACGCGACGGCCAAACAGAAGAAATCACATCCACAGAAATAGTTCCGGGCGATATTGTTGTACTCGATACAGGAGATATCATACCTGCAGATATGCGTCTTCTCGAAGCCGTTAACCTCAAAGTTCAAGAGTCTGCCCTCACTGGTGAATCCGTTGCTGTTGAAAAAATAGAAGGTCAGCTTAAAGGCGATGATATCTCGCTTGGCGATCGCACAAATATGGCATTTTCTACAAGCATAGTCACCTACGGCAGGGGCAAAGGTGTAGTCGTTGGAACAGGAATGAACACTGAAGTAGGAAAGATAGCGCACATGCTTCAAAGTACCGAGGCTACCGAAACTCCAATGAGTAAACGTTTAGAACAACTTGGCAAGGTACTTGGCTATGTTGCACTGATAATATGTGCACTTATACTTGCGATAGGAATACTTTATGGCAACAATTGGCTCGATATGTTTATGATGGCAGTCAGTCTTGCCGTTGCAGCTATCCCCGAAGGCCTCCAGATTGTAGCTACCATAGTTCTTGCAATTGGTGTACAGCGACTTGTTAAACAAAATGCTATAGTTAGAACTCTGCCTTCCGTTGAAACATTAGGTAGCACCACCGTTATTTGTTCAGACAAAACCGGTACGCTAACACAAAATAAAATGACTGTAGTTGAAGCTTGGACTGGAGAGACTAAAGCTGATTTCCGAAATCCCGAAAAACATGATACTATTGAAGGTGATGAAGAACTCCTTATTGTGTCGGCATTGCTTTGCACCGATTCACATCTTAAAATAGATAGTAGTGGAGATCACGAGCTTTCTGGTGATCCCACAGAGACTTCAATTGTTGAACTAGCGTTAAAGCTTGGATACAACAAGAACGAGCTTGAAAATCAATATCCACGTCTTCAAGAAGTCCCCTTCGACTCTGAAAGAAAGAGAATGACCACCATAAATCAAATGGAGGAGGGTAAGCTACAAGTAAATGTAAAAGGAGGACTCGATGAGGTACTTGATGTATCCACCCATATACTCATTAATGGTGAAGTTAGACCAATAACAGATCAACATATTGAGACAATAAGGAATGAAAATGAACGAATGGCAAAATCGGCTCTGCGAGTACTCTCTGTTGCATATAAAGAGCTAGCTACTTTACCACAAAAAGTAGATGCTAAATCTGTCGAAAACAGCCTTACATTTATTGGTCTCATCGGTATGATCGACCCAGCACGACCTGAGGTGATAGAAGCAGTAAAAAAATGCAAGACTGCAGGTATCCGCCCCATAATGATTACAGGTGATCATAAAATCACTGCAGTTGCAATAGCAGACGAAATTGGTATTTATGAACAGGGGCAAAAGGCCGTAACAGGCACCGATATAGAAGCTTTGGATGATGATTCACTCTTCCGTGATATAGAAGATTACTCTGTTTATGCTCGTGTGGCACCTGAGCATAAAGTTCGCATTGTAAAAGCATGGCAAAGGCATGGTGATATTGTTGCAATGACAGGCGATGGAGTAAATGATGCACCGGCACTTAAGCAGGCAGATATAGGTGTCGCTATGGGCATTGTAGGCACTGAGGTTGCTAAAGATGCATCAGATGTTGTTCTCACCGACGATAACTTTGCTACAATAGTAAGTGCAGTACAAGAGGGTAGACGAATATACGATAACATTCTCAAAGTAATTCAATTTCTACTGTCAGCTAACATGGGAGAGGTACTACTTATTTTCACTGCATCAATATTCAATTTGGGTAATCCTTTATCACCAATATTAATACTCTGGATTAACTTGGTAACCGACAGTCTTCCTGCACTTGCATTGAGTTTAGATCCTGCAGAAAAAGGTATAATGACTCGTAAACCTAGAGATCCAAAGAAAGGCTTCTTCACTAAAGGTATGATTCGTAGAATAGTTTATCAGGGATCAACCATAGGACTCATTTCTCTCGCAGCGTACATAATTGGACGAAACGATGGAATTAACCTGGGACTTGATAATCCTGAATCATTAGGGCAAACAATGGCTTTTGCTGTACTTGGTTTCTCTCAACTCTTCCATGTGCGCAATCTTCACTCTAACAAAATATCATCTTTCAAAACAAGCATATTAAGTAATAAATCTCTTTTGTTAGCCATATTGGCATCTAGCATATTAATGCTAATTGTAATGATGGTTCCGGCTGTTATGAATGTGTTTGGACTTGTGCAGATGGACGGCACACACTGGGTTTATGTAATAGGCTTATCCTTAGTTCCAATTGTTGTTGTCGAATTAGTAAAAGCTCTGAAACTAAATCACACAAAAGATGAGTATTGATATTCACTAACAGGTATATGGTTTTAATACAGCCTGAGGAGTTTTCACCTCAGGCTTTTTTATAGTTAAGTCCTTTATAAGTAACCTTAAACAATCCTAAAAATTGCACAAATTATGAGCTCGCGTGCACAAAATAAATTATTATTTGTATTTTTGAAATAAAGATTACAATCTTTAGTTATTTCCCACGTTTTTCTTACAATTAGGTTATGTGTTATAGACCTTAATTGAGGTATAATATTGGTATGTAAATAGAAAAATATAAAATATAAAATTAATAGTAAAGTTATGGAAAACATTCAGGAGGCACTATTAATCTTGGTAATTGGTATGATAATGGTAATTATCGTCCTTTCATTGGTTGTTGGTATAGGTAATTTCCTTATCAAGGTTACAAACAAGTATATCGCCGAAGATAAAGATGCAAGAGAATATTCAGAAATAAATAGTACCGGCAAAAATCCTAAAAAGATTGCAGCAATAGTAGCTGCCGTTGATATTGCAACACAAGGACAGGGTAGGATAGATTCGATAAACAGAAACAAATAAAATATAGTAAAATGGCAAAAGAGATAAAATTTAGTCTTCTCTACAGAGACATGTGGCAATCGGCTGGTAAGTACGTCCCAACCGTAGAACAATTAAAGGAAGTTGCTCCCGCCATAATAGATATGGGTTGTTTTGCCCGTGTTGAAACTAACGGTGGTGGCTTTGAACAAATAAACCTTCTTTTTGGTGAGAATCCAAACAATGCAGTACGTGAATGGACCCAACCATTTAACGATGCAGGTATACAAACCCATATGCTTGAGAGAGGGCTTAACGGAATTCGTATGTCGCCCGTTCCTGCTGATGTTCGCAGACTTATGTTTCAACTAAAGAAGAAACAAGGAACAGATATTTCTCGTTCATTTGATGGTCTCAACGATCCTCGTAACCTCGAGAATTCAATTAAGTTTGCGAAAGAGGCCGGAATGATTTCACAGGCAGCACTTAGTCTCACCGTTTCACCTATTCACACAATTGAATATTACTCTAAACTAGCTGACACTCTTATAGGGATGGGAGCAGATGAGATATGTATTAAAGATATGGCAGGTGTTGGTCGCCCAGTTAGTATTGGTGAAATTATCAAGAACATAAAAGAGCGTCATCCAAACGTACCTGTAACATATCACGGACATGCTGGTCCCGGTTTCCAGATGGCATCAATACTAGAAGCAGCAAAAGCAGGAGCAGAATATATCGACGTAGGTATGGAACCGCTATCGTGGGGTACAGGTCACGCCGATCTTCTTGCTGTGCAGTCAATGCTTAAAGATGCCGGGTTTAAAGTAGCCGATATCAACATGAAAGCATACATGAAAGTGCGTTCGCTTACACAAAAGTTTATGGACGACTTCCTCGGATTTTATATCAACCCCAAGAACAGAGTAATGAACTCACTTCTTATCGGACCCGGATTACCCGGTGGAATGATGGGAAGTCTCATGTCTGACCTCGAGGATAACCTCAAGTCGCTTAATAAGTGGAAAAAGAAACACGATCTGCCAGAGCTAACTCAAGACGATCTTATGGTCAAATTATTTGAGGAGGTAACATATGTATGGCCAAAAATTGGTTATCCTCCACTTGTTACACCATATAGTCAATATGTTAAAAATCTGGCACTAATGAATGTTGTTCAACTCGAAAAGGGTAAAGAGCGTTGGTCTATGATTGCCGATAACGTATGGGATATGATGCTTGGTAAAACAGGAAAACTGCCAGGAGAGTTAGCACCCGAGCTCGTTGAAATTGCAAAAAAACAGGAGCGTGAGTTCTACACAGCAAATCCTCAAGACCTATATTCCGATCAGCTTGATGAGTTTCGTGCCGAGATGAAGAAGAACAATTGGGCAACCGGCAAAGATGATGAAGAGTTATTTGAACTTGCCATGCACCCCGAGCAATACAGGGCATACAAATCTGGCGATGCACGTAAATATTTCCTAGACGACCTCAAAAAGAAGAGAGCAAAAAGTGATGAATCAGATCCTTCTGAAATTGCAGATGCTCCCAAAGTTACTGCTTCAGGAAATAATTTCCAACCCAAAACAATTATTGTTAATGTAGATAACGAAGAGTATGTAGTAAATATATCATACCCTCAAAATGGTGAAGGTGACGCTGTTGCTGCACCTCAGGTGGCTGCACCAAGGCAAGAACCAGCTTCTTCAAACAGCGCTGAAAAGGAGATTAGTTCACCACTAGAAGGTAAATTCTTCCTAACCAAAGAGGCCTCGGAGAAACCTTTAAAAGTTGGAGATACAGTTAAAGTAAATGATACTATTGGCTATATCGAGTCGATGAAGACATATAACGCCATAGTTTCGGAAGTCGAAGGTGTAGTTACAGAAATATGCTATGCAAACGGCTCCACAGTTGAGGAAGAAGATATACTCGTTAAAGTTAAGTAGAAATGAGTGAATTCTTTACAAGTCTTATCGGAACAACCGGTCTCGTTGGGGCCGATTGGGGCACCGTTCTAATGTGGATTATATCCGGAGCACTACTGTACATGGGAATCTTCAAACAGTACGAGCCGTTATTGCTTGTACCAATAGGGTTTGGGGTACTTCTAGCCAACCTGCCAGCTGCAGGTATGGCAGTAGTTGAATCTAATATGGTAGTTAATCCCGATGGTAGTCTGATGAACCTACCTGAGATTGCATCAAATTATGGGATAATCAATTTGCTTTATTATTCACTGTTAAAAACCGGTATTTTACCACCAATAATTTTTATGGGGGTAGGGGCGTTAACTGACTTTGGTCCCATGTTGAGAAACCTCAGGTTAGCTTTCTTTGGTGGTGCCGCACAGTTTGGTATTTTTACAGTTGTAGTTATAGCTGTTCTTTTAGGTTTTACACTTCCCGAAGCGGCATCAATGGGTATAATTGGCGGTGCCGACGGGCCAACTGCTATTTATACAACCATTCAGTTGGCACCTCATCTTTTAGGGCCAATTGCAGTTGCAGCCTATTCATATATGGCATTAGTTCCTGTAATTATACCCGCAGTTACAAAGCTATTAATGAAAGAAGATGAATTTAAGATTCACATGAGGAATATGGATAAACAATTTCCTCCAAAGCATGAAATAAAACATCTAAGAATAGTAAAGATACTTTTCCCTATTGTTCTAACACTGGTAGTATCAGTACTGATTCCTTCTTCAGCACCACTAATTGGTATGCTTATGTTGGGTAATTTACTCAAAGAAATTGGATCCAGTACAGCACGTTTGGCCGAAGCAGCATCCGGTCCAATAATGAATACAGCTACTATTTTCCTTGGGTTAAGTGTTGGAGCTACCATGCCGGCAGAAGTGTTTCTCAAATGGGAGACAATAGGAATTCTTGTTTTAGGGTTATTTGCTTTTTCAATATCCATAGCAGTAGGTACACTCATGGTTAAATTATATAACAAGAGTGCGAAGAAGAAAATTAATCCACTTGTGGGAGCAACAGGTTTAAGTGCTGTTCCAATGGCATCACGTGTAGCAAATGATCTTGCACTTAAGTATGATAAATCAAACCACATATTGCAATACTGTATGTCTAGCAACGTTTCAGGCGTTATAGGATCTGCAGTTGCAGCCGGTGTGTTAATTGCATTCCTGGGTTAAGATTGGTAAGTTCCCTTTAATAAAGATTTAAATTATTACAAAAAAGCTGTCTTGTTATTAAGCGTGAGACAGCTTTTTTTGTGTATTGCTTATTGCATCTGCAATGATAGGCACTCCTCGCTTAATGGTATTAACATCTGTATTGCAAAAAGAGACACGTATATGCTCATTTTTAATACCGTTAGGGTCAAATGTTTTACCTGTAACAAATACAACACCATTTTCAATAGACTTCTTAAGCACTTCGGTAGAGTCACACCCATTTGGTAAGCTAATCCAAGTATAGAATCCTCCTCGCGGTTTTTCATATGTCACACCCTCAGGCATATATTCATCCAAAGCTTCAATCATTGCAAGACCTCGTATCTTATATTCCTCCCTTACCTTTTTTATGTATTCGTAAATATACCCGTTGCGTATAAATTTGTCTGCTATAACTTGTGAAATGCTTGGTGAGCAGGCATCAATCGACTGTTTTATCAGTTCGCATTTATTGTATATATGTTCGGGAACAAGCATCCATCCGAGTCTTAGTCCAGGTCCCAAAATCTTCGAAAACGAACCGGTAAAGCATACATCAATTCCATTGGGGTTCATCGACTTAATAAGCTCCATTTTAGGCACATCTTCCTCATAGAAATATAGATCGCTGTAAACATCATCTTCAATTATTGGAATATCTTTACCACTTAAGAGTTCAATCATCTGTTGCTTTACTTCCGTAGAGTAAATAATCCCTGCAGGATTATGAAAGTTGGGCGAATAGTATAAAAACTTGGGTTTAGCCCCATCCGATTCAAGCAACTTTTTAAGTTCCACAATATCCATCCCATCACCATTTAGAGGCACACTAATCAAATTTGCCTCGTATGAACGGAATGCAGATAGTGCACCAATAAAACTGGGCGACTCAACTATAACACTATCTCCAGGGTCTAGAAAAGCTTTTCCTAGTATATTTATAGCCTGTAATGAGCCAGTTGTTATTATAATCTTGTTTGTGTCAACCGGCAATCCCTT
>CAZSBA010000025.1:23491-29218 GCA_964605035.1 uncultured Proteiniphilum sp.
GTTTTTCTCCAGAACCTCGCTAACCTGTTGGATATCGTATGAACGAATTACCGCCAGCGCTACATTATTGTTAGAAAAAGCATACATGTAATCAACATTAATACCCTCGTCCGTCAGAATTTGCAGAATATTATAAAGTGAACCCGGTTTATCAGGCATATTTACGCAAATAACTTCTGTAAGACCTATTGAAAAACCACCTTTTTCCAGGGCTTCTTTAGCCAATTCAGGTCGCCCCACAACCATTCTTACAATACCAAAATCAGCAGTCTCCGCTACGCTTAAAGCAATAATATTTACATCATTCTCGGCCAATATACGGGTCAGTTCTGTTAGCCGCCCCGACCGATCTTCAAGAAATACAGAAAGTTGTTGAATATGCATAATTATAATTTATATTTATTTTCTTAGGTCAATCACACGTTTAGCTTTACTCTCCCAACGTTCAATGCTATTTGGTTCCACTAATCTTATTTTAGCGCTAATACCAAGCATACTCTTAATATTTTGGTCAATTCTACTCCTAATACCTTCGAGTTCACGGATACTGTCAGACCAGCTCTTTTCATCTATCTCAACAAGTATTTCAAGTGTGTCGAGGTTATTCTCACGTTTAATAATAAGTTGATAATGTGGTGTAGTCTCTGAAATTTCCATCAATACTGACTCAACCTGCGATGGAAATATATTAACCCCCCTTATAATTAACATATCATCGCTGCGACCCATGCATTTTTCCATTCTAACTAATGTACGTCCGCAATCGCACTTATCTCTGTACAATCTTGTCAAGTCTCTTGTTCTATATCTCAAAAGAGGCATTGCAATCTTGCTTACTGTAGTGAATACAAGTTCACCAATCTCCCCATCAGGTAAAATCTCCAGTGTCTCAGGATCTATAATTTCGGGAATAAAGTGATCCTCAAAAACGTGATTTCCACAATGGCAAGGGCACTCCATAGATACACCTGGTCCAATAACCTCACTCAATCCATAAATATCATAAGCTTTTATGTTAATAAGTCGCTCAATCTGACTACGCAATTCGTTTGTCCATGGCTCAGCACCAAAAATTCCAATTCTAAGTTTTAGATCCTTCTCACTTATACCGTTGTTTCGTATCGACTCCCCAAGATGTGCAGCAAATGATGGAGTACAGGCGAGAACAGTAGCATTAAAATCTGTCATAAACTGCAACTGCTTTTTAGTGTTTCCCACCGAAATAGGAATTACAGTTGCACCAATCTTCTCAGCACCATAATGGAGACCTAAACCACCTGTAAACGGTCCGTAGCCATATGCAATCTGAATAGTATCACCACTATGTATACCTGCCATAGTCAGGCTCCTTGCAACTACCTCAGCCCATATTTCCAAGTCATCACGTGTATATCCCACAACTGTAGGTTTACCCGTTGTGCCACTCGATGCATGAATCCTTACAATATCACTTTGAGGCGTTGTAAATAGTCCAAATGGGTAGTTATCTCTCAAGTCGTTCTTAGTAGTAAAAGGAAGATACTTTAACTGATCTACGCTCTTTATATCCCCCGATTCAATACCAATCTCTTTAAACTTATCTCTGTAAAACGGCACATTATCAGACATCCGTTTCACCATCACCGCCAGCTCCTTGCTCTGCATCTTATGCATAAGCTCCCTGTCGGCACATTCAATTTCCGAATTCCATATCATATTAATTTTCCCTGTTTTCTATGCCGAGTCTGAAAGCCTTCAGGTTCATCTCAACTATTTTATCACCTTTTCTTTCAAAAAAATTCTCTATAGCCTTTTCCAGTTCTCCCGAATCTATACCAATGTATGGCGAAGCCGCACCCAGAAGAGCAATATTGTATACCTTGGGGCTACCCGCCTCTTTTGCAATAGATTTTGCATCAACTAGCATACTTGATGCTGATTCTCTAATACTATTCATTAACATTTCACGGTCAGGGTAATTATTAATGTTTTCATACGGTTCAGTAGCTGTAACAATTAATCCTTCAGGCGAAAGAAAAGGCAAATACCTAAGCGATTCCATTGGTTCGATAGATAAAATCAGATCTGCTTTCCCAATAGGTATAAGGTCTGAGAAAATCTCTTTTGATGATATTCGCAGGTGCGATTCCACCGCTCCGCCTCTTTGGCTCATGCCATGTACTTCAGCCTGTTTTAGATTAAGCCCCAAATTCATAGCCGCCAGATCAATAATAGATGCAATGGTAAGAATCCCTTGTCCACCCACACCTGAAATTAATATATTTTTCTGCATATTTAAGTTAATCAATTTTTTGCCTTCTTTAAAGTCTGTACACATTCACGTTGAGATATTATCACCGACACCCCTTCATACTCAAACTCCTCTTTCATTATTGCAGCATTCTCTTCGAGATTCTTTTTTAGTGGTGTAATTATTCTAATATGGTTTTCATCTACACCAATCCCTTTACATATATCAAAGAACCTTCCTGTACCCGAAGAGGTCTGACCCCCTGTCATTGCCGTAGTATCATTGTCAGAGATAATTACCGTAAGTGAAGAATTGTCATTCACGGCATCAAGTAACCCTGTCATCCCCGAATGAGTGAATGTTGAATCACCAATCACGCATACAGCAGGTAGCATCCCTGCATCAGCAGCCCCTTTTGCCATAGTAATTGAAGCACCCATATCAACGCATGTACTAATAGTATTATAAGGAGGAAGAGCTCCAAGTGTATAGCACCCTATATCACCAAAAACATGCTTTTGAGGATAATCCTCCATAACTAAGTTAATTGCATCAAACAGATCGCGATGACTACATCCCTGACATAACATTGGTGGTCTGGCAACAACTACATCAGGAATAACCAAATTGTTGTTATACTTCACTCCCAGTGCCTTTGCCAAAAGGTTAGGAGAAAGTTCACCGGTTCGGGGCAAAACGCCATCAAGCCGACCCTTGAACTTCTCATTACCGAAATAACCTTTCATCAACTCCTCAATTACCGGATAACCCTCTTCAACAATCAGAATGTCATCATATATAGAGCAAAACTCTTTTATTTTATTTTCCGGCAAAGGGTATTGAGATATTTTCAGTACAGGAATATCAAGGTTATAAGACTCATTTACCTCCATCACGTAGTTATACCCAATCCCGAAAGCAATAACAGCTCTTGTTCCACTACCATCCACAAGTCTGTTAAAGATTGATTCTTCAGACAATGCAACCATCTCTTCTTGCTTCATGAGCAATTTCTGATAGTTTCTTCTTGCATTTGCAGGCAGTAAAATCCATTTCCCTTTTTCTTCAGAAGGATTATATAAGTTTTGTTGGCGAGACTCCCTAATCTTAATCACCGATCGAGAGTGTGATAAACGTGTAGGAATACGCAATAGAACAGGCAATCCCAATTTCTCTGATAAGTCGAACCCATATCTGGTCATATCATATGCCTCTTGTTGATTAGAAGGCTCCAATATCGGAATCATGGCAAACTTACCATAAACCCTGCTATCCTGTTCATTTTGCGAAGAGTGCATTGAAGGATCATCAGCCACCACCAGCACTAAACCTCCATGAACACCGGTAACCGACGAGTTCATAAATCCATCAGCAGCCACATTGAGTCCCACATGCTTCATGCAAACCAAGCACCGTTTACCAGCGTAAGACATCCCGAGTGCAGCTTCGTAAGCTGTCTTTTCATTTGCCGACCATGACGATCTCACATGATGCTCCTTACTGTAAGGAGATTTTTGAATAAATTCTGTTATTTCCGTAGATGGAGTACCCGGATAAGCATAAACCCCCGATATACCAGCATCTAATGCACCTTGTGCAATTGCTTCGGCACCAAGTAATAGTTGTTTCATCTTTATTGCAAAACCTGTGTTAAAAAAGCGTTTTAAAATTAAAACGAAGTGTAATATTACAAAATTACTAAATACTTAGCTTTAAAACTACAAATTATTAATAAGATATAATTCACAAAGTATATAAACAGAAAAGTTTTTTAAAGGAGGTATAAGATGTATGATTATGAACAAAAAAAGCGAACCTTTTAAGGGTCCGCTTTTTTGATTTATTCTATAATAATATTAGTTGTTATTATCTTCTCTTTGAGGACGAGGTAGTAAAACCTTACGCGAAAGTTTGAATTTACCGCTACGAGGATCAACATCTATAAGTTTAACCTGTATCTTGTCACCCTCTTTAATGCCGGCATCTTCTACTCTTTCAAGACGCTGCCAGTCGATTTCTGAAATATGAAGTAATCCATCCTTTCCTGGTAAGAACTCACAGAACATTCCGTAAGGCATTACCGAGCGAACAGTAGCTTCATAAACTTCACCAACTTCAGGAACAGCAACAATACCTTTTATCTTATTAAGAGCAGCGTCGATTGCAGCCTTATTAGTAGCCGAAATCTCAACATGTCCCATATTATTAATCTCTTCAATAGTGATTGTAGCTCCTGTCTCTTCCTGAATACCCTGAATAATCTTACCACCAGGGCCTATTACAGCGCCAATAAAATCCTTCGGAATATCTAAAGAAACAATACGTGGAGCATGAGGTTTCATGTCTTCACGAGGTGCCGACATGGTCTCCATCATTTTGCCCATAATATGCTCTCTGCCAGCTTTAGCTTGCGCCAATGCCTCTTCAAGGATTTCATACGAAAGGCCATCCACTTTAATATCCATCTGGGTAGCGGTAATTCCGTCTTTGGTACCACATACTTTAAAATCCATATCACCAAGATGATCTTCATCACCTAGAATATCAGAAAGCACAGCATATTTTTGCCCTTTGTTTTCAGATATCAATCCCATTGCTATACCGCTTACAGGCTTCCTTATCTGAACACCCGCATCCATAAGCGCAAGAGTGCCAGCGCAAACAGTTGCCATAGAAGACGATCCGTTTGATTCTAAAATGTCAGAAACCACACGTATTACATATGGGTAGTTATCAGGAATCACTTTTTTGAGTGCGCGGTTAGCAAGGTTACCGTGACCAATTTCACGACGACCAGTACCACGTTGCGGACGAGCTTCCCCTGTAGAGAATGGTGGGAAGTTATAGTGTAATAAGAATCTGTCGTGACCTTTTACCAAAGCATCATCAACCATCTTCTCATCAAGTTTAGTTCCTAAAGTAACTGTAGTAAGCGATTGAGTTTCACCTCTTGTAAACAAGGCAGAACCATGAGGGCCCGGAATAAAGTCAACCTCACTCCAGATAGGTCTGATCTCAGTAGTTTTTCTACCATCAAGACGTTTTCCTTCATCAAGAATACTTCTGCGCATAGCCTCTTTCTCAAGATCGTGATAGTAACGCTTAATAAGTGGAGTTTTCGCTTCAAGTTCTTCTTCAGGGATAGTCTCAAGAAATTTTGCAAGAACATTCTCAAATCCTGCTATACGTTCGTGCTTATTTGGGTTCTGAGAAGAAGCAACCTCATACGCAGGTTTATAGCAACTATCCCAAACTAGTTTTTTCAGTTCTTCATCATTATCCTCATGATTGTATTCACGTTTAACGGTTTTACCCACCATTTCGGTTAGTTCAATCTGAGCCTGGCACTGTTTCTTAATTTCATCGTGAGCAAATTTTATAGCTTCAAGCATTTCAGCTTCAGAAACCTCATTCATCTCACCTTCCACCATCATAATGTTGTCAATTGTGGCACCTACAACAAGATCCATATCAGCTTTTTTAAGTGCACTGAAAGT
>CAZSBA010000026.1:0-29010 GCA_964605035.1 uncultured Proteiniphilum sp.
TGGGGAGCAAGATATATCCCGATGAATATGCAGTTGCAACCAAAGTTGTTGAAATAAAAGAGGAAGGGAAACCGATTACAAATAGTTAATTGAAAAGATATTCGTACAGCTAATAAGCCAACAAGTATCATAATAAATTTAGAATAAAAGCTCAATAGCTTCATATATCCAAAAACCAGATAATACCCCTGCGGCATATATTGGTAGATATGAAATAATATTTTTCTTATCTCTTAATCTGTTTGATTCTTTAAAACTTGAGTAAGTCAATGTAGCAGCCACTAAAATAAGTGCAATCCCAAGTAAGATATCATTTCTATAAATATCTGATATTCTCAGAATCACAATTATTCCAAGTAATAAAGTTGCTACAGCAAATGGTAAGTTGTTCGTTAGTTGTTTATTTAATTTCATAATATTTTTAATTTCGTATGTTGTTATAGTTCTTATCAAGCGTTTATCTTAAATCAGTAACTTGGCTGCACTCTTCTCCTGTCCCTACATGAATGTTGTTACCTATAGGCTCATATACGATACCTCCATTTTCATTAGACACAATACATATCGTATTGAATTTATCTCCCTTGTAGGACCATTCAAGTTCTAAGTATTCAAATCCAACTTGTATTAATTGGGTAATCTGTTGTCTTATCTGCTTTAACGGATTTACTTCCATTGTTCCTGAAAGTTCTATCATTTTGCCAACTGTGATTATCTCAAATCTTGGAAAGCTTTTTTGGTGTATTGCATAGGAGTCGCTCGTAATAGTTGTGTCTCTCATAATTATAGGAGTTAAATTATGAACATAGGGAGCATTACAGGAAAACAACGAATCTATAATGTCATCTTTTTCATTTTGGTGCCTAATCACTCCTTTATAAATATAGTTAACTAACCTAAGATGATGGACATCTCCTTCATTCTCTTCATAGATCTTGTTTTTCGCGAATTCTAATTGCTCTTGCCAGGTAGTAGGTGAATCTTGTGAAACACGACTGCTTGCGTATATAAAACACACTGAAAATAACGCAATATATAACGTGCTTAATAATTTATTTTTCATTTTGGTCTGTTTTAGTTTCAATAGTTATACTTACATTAGAGCTGCACTGTAAATTATACTTCTCTGGTATTAATTACAATTGCGAAAGTCACATTTAAGATTTATTAATGTAAAGATAGTTACATTAAATAGTATCAACAAATAAAGCACCACATTATTTTTTCACTTAAATTTTATTTTCAAAACGATCAATTTGATTAAATAATTATAACTCAGTTCTTAATACTTGAACATTAGAAATATAACCTTAGTTATAAGGATAGTATCTGAACGTTTCAGATTACTTAAAGAAATATATTTATGGACTCAAAGAAAAGCGCAGGTAAGGACTCGAAATCGGGCTCTTCTACAAAAAAAGCCGATGATAATAAGAAGTCCGGATCCGACAATAAGTCGGGCAACAAAGGTGGAACCACTACTAAATCTGATTCTGACAAGAAAAAGTAAACATTTTTATGGGAGTGGAGTGATTCTGCTCCCTATTTTTATTTTATGTTTTAAAGATTGTACATATGAAAAATGATGAAAAAAACGGTAATAATGAAGTAGAGCCTCGTCGACCAACCATACCTGGAAAGGGTAAATAGCCTGCAAAAGTGATAAACAAAAAGACCTGGCTGTAAATAAAGGTGGTGGTTATAATAGACGATTAACAACCTCGCGATGTAAGAGGTTTTGCCGTTAAGTTTTATACCGAAAAAGGAATCTATGATCTTGTTGGTAATAATATGGCTCCTTTTTTTATACATGATGCTTTAAAATTTCTAGATCTTGTTCATGCAGTAAAACCGGAGCCACGTATCGAGATACCCCAAGCAGCTTCTGCGCATGATACTTTTTGGGATTTTGTATCTACATCTCCAGAACCATTTCATATGGTAATGCGGCTAATTAGCGATAGCTCTGTAGTTTGGGACGAAGCTCAGAAAATCTCAGGTATGGATAGCGATTTTCATAGAAGAGAACTATGGGATTCTATACAAGCAGGTGAATTTCCAGAGTGGGACCTTGGTGTTCAATTTATTCCGGAAGAGGATGAGTTTAAGTTCGGATTACAAATTCCCGAAGGTATCCCAGAAAACATGCAACATAGACCCGACGCCTCTCCCGAAGAGTACTAAACAATTTTCGTGAAACAAACTCTTCAAGAGTCTCCTGCATTAAGTATTCTGAAGAATCAGAGGAAAGACAATATCAGAACACGAAGAATTGCAATTTTGTGCAACGATCTTACCTCCGATAACGGAGTTGTTTTATCGTAACAGCCGTTACCGTAATGACTGTTACGTTAGCTCAAATGTATGAATTATTTTTTAAATAGTTCAATAAACTAGCACTATATTAGAATCTTGTGCCGATGTAAACACTATCTGAGTTGTACATCATGTCCCAAGAGGATGCATATAACCAAAAATGAGTTTCCGAAGCACTCCAATGTTTTGGAAGCTCAACTATTGCTTTACCATCAGCTCTATTATTGGGGCGTTTTCTAAATATTTCATTCGGCAGAGCCTCATTAAAGCATACAATATTTACTCTATCATTTGCTTTGACATGTTTAGCTTTTGAGTTAGTTTCATAATCCCAATTAAAATTTGCAGTATTGGTGATTTCATCAATCTTCAGCGTCACCATTGATAATGGTTTAAGTTTACCCTCAGCAATTTGTATCTTGCTGTAATCAATCTTTAAGTCAGGGTATTTACCTATAACAGCCTCTCTATTTACTTTACCGCATACAGTACCGTACACAAGATTATCATTTTTATACCCTAGTTTAATTTGGGCATACAGAGGAGAAACCATTTTACTTACAAACCCAAATCTGGAGCGATGTGCGGTTTGTTTAGGTGTTTTAGGATTTCGAGGTTCTGTGAAAGTTCTGAATCTTTGTTGTCCATTTACTACATATGCCACAATGTTACCCATTTTTCCTGAAAACCCCATTTTAGTTAAATCTATATTTCCCATGATATCAATATTTACAATAATCGTAAACTTAACAATTATTGTTGATAAATGCAAAAGAGAAAAGACTTACTTGCTCCTTACCAGTTCCTAATCATCTCTGTATAATAGCAGTATTGATACAGTGTTGATCAGGAGTTGGTCCAGCGGATATAAGGGTTTACTAAGCACATCTGCAAAGGACTTCCTGGAGTCAATCTCTTCAAATATGGGTTTTCTGGAAGACTTACGGGGTAATCAAAATTTATGCTCGGAGAATACTCTTTTAATGTATGGGTTTGTTAATAGTTCCATAATTCCTTCAGACATGGAGTTTACATCGTCTGCAGTAATGTCGTTAAAAGTGTTTTGCCATATGAAGTGGTTATATAATAGTGAAACATCTTTCAATATGCCGTTTATACCCAAAGAGTCTTTTAATATGTCGTTTCTTTTCTGAAGGTTAATTGTATAATTTTCGAAGGGGTCCTTTTTTGCGTATTTGTTTTGATAGTCCATAAATTCATTGATGTGCTCTAGGAGCAACTGTTGAATGGCTTCATTGTTTTCTCTCAATGCTTTCTTTGTCTCTTCGCTCACCTTGCCTTCGGGTGCTTCTAAAGTTTCTTGGATTATCTGAAGGTATTTAGTTAACTCTTCAGATACAACTTTTCCATTGGCTGCGAGATATTCGCCAAACGATTCGTTAGGTTTAAATTCGGGGCGATAAAGGTTCCCAGGTCTATAAAATATGCTTGCACTGTTTAAAGAAGATATCAGTCGGTCTGCCGTTAATACTGCCAGAAGACTCCTGTCATCTGTTAGCAATTTGAGCGGATCATAGTAGTCGTTACTGATTGGCGGCTCTCCCTTTTCAAATTCACGCCTTAGATAGTTCATATCGAAATCAAGCAGTTCAGTCAGGGCTTCTGCTTTGATTTCGTTTTCAATCAGTCGTTTTGCCTTAGGATGAATTGGGTGTTCAGCCTCAGTTTTCCGGATTGTTTCTAAGTTATTGTTGATACGATCTTCTATATCTTTCAGGAGTTCTGTCGGACTCATATTCTTCATCCTATTTTCTATATCGTACCAACTAGGTTTAAAGATGTTACGTTTTAGGAGATCTCTATTCACCTCTGCCAAGGAACCCGCAAACTCAGTATTGGTGAAAATATATTGCCTGTCGCGGTAGCGATCGCCCTTTAAAACATCCTCCCAGTCTAATATCATTGCTAGAGTATGCCCTGGTTCGATATAAAAGCTTGCTTCACCTGATTTAAGTAAGCGGAAAGAGAGCATTTTGGGGTGTTCTATATATATGTCGGCATCGAAATAGCCGTCGGGATACAGCTTCAAAGGAAGTGGTAAGATCTCCCCACTTAGGCTTCGTGAGTATATAGTGATGGTTTTAATGGTTTCACTCGTATACCCCTGGATAAAGCCGACCAGACGAGCCGGGTCATTACCAAAGAATGAGTCTGAATCGAAATCAACTGTCTCCTTATCTAGTGTTTTTTTAATTTCCTCTTCCAATCGTTTCTTTATAGAATC
Source organism: uncultured Proteiniphilum sp. (assembly GCA_964605035.1). Classification (GTDB taxonomy): domain Bacteria; phylum Bacteroidota; class Bacteroidia; order Bacteroidales; family Dysgonomonadaceae; genus Proteiniphilum. The sequence continues at coordinate 4,562 of CAZSBA010000026.1, forward strand.
AGGTATTTCGCGTGACTTATGGTAACGTACCTTATCGAAACTGTTCTCCAACGATATGTTATGGATGGCGATTACTTCCTGTCCGTTTTTGATATCACCATAGTGAACCTCCTTTATCGATTTATCTAACGGAGGGAAAAGCAGTACATAGTCGGCCTCACCCGAAGGAGTGGACAGTTGTTTGTTCAACTCCTCATTCTCAACTCCAAGTAAAAAGTATTTTTCATCGCTATTCCCCGGCTTTAAAAAATCGGTCGGATAGTACTCTACCCACCATCCTGGGAGGAAGGATATGTGAATGTGCATTTTTGTGATGGTGTCGTGCAGTTCTATCTTGGAGATGGTTTCTAATCCCGTGTTTCTGATACGATAATCTGGGTTCTCAATCACTTGGATCTGTGCTGTTGCTATTAATGGTATTAGGCAGATAAATATGAATGTCAACTTTTTCATTTGGATATTATTAAAAAAAATGAGTGTTTTAATTCTAATGGCTAGTGATTTGCAATATATTAATATTATTAGAAACAATGCCTATCTTTCAAATTTAATTAGGCATTTTTGTTTTGGGTATAAAACAGAAATGTGCTTATATTGTTATCAGAAAAGAGGCCCAATTACATCTACTCTCTTCTTTATCTCTGGTACATTCCTATTAATCCTTGGATTTCCTGCATCTGTGCTAATTGTGTGTGCAGACATTAATTCATTGGAGTAAGGATGCATCATTTGGTTTACCAAAGCCATTTCTGTCTTGGGGTCGGTCCAAGCTTCAATTGAGCTCTTAGGTAAAATTAAAGGCATGCGCTTTTTGCTGTTGTGAATTGTTGCCATTAGAGGATTTGCATCGGTAGTGATGATAGAGAATGTATCTCGTAATTCTCCTGTTTGTCTGTTCACCCAACTGTTAAAAATACATCCCAAATAGAAAACTGTTTCATCTGTAGGATAAATATAATAGGGTTGTTTAATTTTTCCATTGTGTTGCCATTCATAAAAGCCATCGAGAGGAAGGATGCATCTGTTTGTGATGATGGAGTTTTTAAATGATGGTTTTTGGTGTATTGTATCGCTTCTGGCATTTAAGGTCATACTTGCAATCTCTTTTGCTTTTTCATCATTTGCAGCAAAAGATGGTATTAAACCCCACTCTGAAATCTCCACTGACTCATTCTTAATTACCGGTAGTTTAGGATGAGCAAAACCTGACACTAAATAGTATGTATTATTAAATTCGCCCTCCATTTTAAGCTTCGGATAGGTTTTAAGGTGCTCTTTTACAGCCTTAATTGCATTACCTTCGAATGAAACAGTGAAGCACATATTATTCTATTGTTACGTCAATTCTATTTTTACTGATTACCAGTAATTCATAAAGATCGTTGGCAATCATTATATTAGGGTAATAACTTAACTCTTCTTTTGTTGTTGCTCCGTTAAGTACGCCATAGAAATCTATGCCGGCTGCTTTTGCAGCTTCTGCATCTATAGTACTATCACCTATATAAAGACAACTGTTTGTATTTGAGTTTAACTGCTCAATTGCTAATAACAATCCTTCGGGTGATGGTTTGTGGGTAGTTACATCTTCACCTCCTACAATTACATCTATAAGACCTTCATCAAAATCTCTTCGCAGAACTTCATTTATGCGATAACGATATTTTGTGGAGACTATACCAAGTTTTGCCCCGTTTTCCTTTAGAGTCATTAGAACTTCTTCTGTTTCTGGAAACAGCACCGTGTTCTCGGTCATACATCCATCTGCCTTTTTCACATACTCTTTAACAAAAATAGCTATTTTTTCTTTATCAGTCTCACCTGTAAGTGCTTTAAAGGAGTTCTCTAATGTCATTCCAATTGTACGTTTTATCTCTTCATCACTTACATCTTTATATCCATGTTGAGCGAGAACATATTTGAAGCAGAAAACTATTCCCTTTGATGAATCTGCTAACGTATAATCAAAATCAAATATATAAGTATTGTATTTATTCATTAATACAAAAATAGTGATTTATTCTTGAAGTAGGGAAGTCAGTCAATATTTACAACTGGATCTACAACTTCAGAGTTTTCTTCTGATGGAGTGCATATTTTATCAGTAAATAGGATTCCGTTTAGGTGATCAAACTCATGCTGAAAGATGATTGAAGTGAAATCATCTTCTCGACTATAGCCCATTAGCGTTTCCTTGTGAAAGTTTCCGTTCTCGTCCCAATACTCAACTTCAACCCACGGATATCTAACAGAGTTTGCACTTATATTTGGTATGGAGAGGCATCCATCTCCTTCAAAACAGACTGTTTCACTCGGGTGGTCAACAATCTTGGGGTTTATTGCAACTTGAATTGGGTAATCGGGCTGATCTATTCTCATAAATATAAAGATGTTTTTTAGTATCCCTACTTGCGGTGCAGCAATACCAACTCCACCCGCCTCATTCATTGTTAGAATTAAGCGCTTAATTAATAGTTGTAAATCTTCATCAGTTGTAATAGAATCTGTATTAAGATCTGATGATTTCATTCTAAGTACAAACGAATCTATTGCTTCTGTAGTTAGCAATACTCGAAAGGTGCTATCTATATTTCCATTGCGAATGATTTCTAATTCTCTTTCTGTAAATGCCATAGTAGGTTGTGTTGAAATTAATAGTGCGAATATAATAGTAAGTATTCTCATTCTATTTTCATTTAAAATCTCATTATAAAAAAATCACTACTCTAAAAACAAAGTAATTGTAATAAAGTTAATAATTAAATCTTTATCGTGAAAACGTAGTTTTTTTATAAGTTTTAATACCTTTGTTGTCAATACATTAAATAAAGATAAAATTATGGGAAGCAAGTCAAGTGGTTCTGCTGGTGATGCTGTTTATGCATTAGGTATTATTGGAGCAGCTGTTTATTATATTTCAACAGCAACAGGCTTATGGATGGGAGTTGTTGGATTCTTAAAAGCATTGGTCTGGCCGGCTTTTTTGGTGTATGAGGTGCTAAAATATTTAGGATAAAATAAAATGCCTCCAAGAACTAGTCGAAGGAGGCATTTTATCTTTTAGGAGTATTCTGTTTTATGGGTTTGGCGTACTTTCGATAGTGAATGAAAAGTAATATTCCTTTTTTTCGAGTAAGAATTCCCTATGAGTTCTTGGTTGCCAGCTATTGTCGCCGCCTACACCCGTTTGCTTGAAATCGATATGCAGCCATGTTTTGGTTCCTCGTGCCGGATTGTCAGACGGATTCTTACCTGATGGTTTTGATTCGTTTAAAGCCTCTGTTGAATAGTTCTGTATGTTGAAGTTAATCAATGGCATTCCGCTTATAAGAATTGCATTCTTTTCAGAAATTGCCTTTACCCAACGAACATCTGTTTTATTTCCATTCTCCTGTGGCATAACATGCATGAAATGTTGATCTTCAACTTTTCCATTGTGTATTCCTATGAAGGCCGACTCTTTGCGATCGTCGTATGATTCGTGAGGTCCTCTACCATACCATTCTACCTCATCATAGTTTGAGGGTAGGGCAGTACGCACTCCCACTCTTGCAAGCGGTGGTATCCCGTCAGGAATATCTAACCAATTCTCTACCGTTATTTTTCCATCACCATTTACAGTAAAGTGAGCCTCGTATGCAATGTCTTCAGTGGTTGTTTTAACAGCATTTTGTACACGAATAATAACCTGACCAACATTAATACGATCATAAGTAATACTTACAGGGCGGATATCGTTTTTGTCGAGACCGGCTTGCCTCCAACGATCGGCATAGCTTCGTATGCCTCCACCTTCATCGTTGTCTGTTGGAACTCTCCAAAGATAGGGAAGTAATGTTTCTGATATAACCTCTTCGTTGTCATAAACCAGTTTGCTTAATCCACCTTTCAATTTATCAAATGTTAAAGAGAAGTTGTCGCCGATGAGTATTATGTAATTATCTTTTTCAGAAACTTTCAACTCTGGCAATGAATTAATATCTGTTTTCACTTTCACAAAGTGATGTAATCCAAAATCAATTTGTTCTCTTGAAACAACAAATCCTGCATCGGCCCAAAGTTGATTTTCTTTTAAATGGAAGCTAAAGTTCATGAAGTACTCATTTCCGGGAACAATTGCGGTTCTATCGAATTTGATCTCCATAAGTTGACTCTCTAGAGGTTTGATGTTTAAAGTGTCAACTCTTCCCGAATCTATTACTTTTCCACTTTCAATTATCTCCCATTGTATATAAACATTACTTGCATCAGCAAAATAGTTCTCGTTTGAAATTGATACTATGCCGGTATTAATATCTATATCATTTACATTGAAATATTGGTATATCTTTTTAAGCTCCTCCATTTCGGGTTGAGGTGTATGGTCGGGGTTTATTAAACCATCATTTGTATTCGAACCATCGCTATAGTTTATAATATTCCAATATTCCCTGCCATTTTCATCTTTCGTACGTAGGGCTTGATCCATCCAGTCCCATGTAAAGCCGCCCTGGAAACGATCAAACTCATTATACAAATTCCAGTATTTACGGAAGTTTCCGAGGCTGTTGCCCATGGTGTGAGCATACTCACATATTATGATTGGACGCTCGGAATCCCAGTTATAATAATCCTCCAGATGTTTCATCGATGAGTACATATCTGATATGATATCGTATCGGTTTAATATATGTGCATATGCCGGGTTTTTAGATTCATAGTGTACAGGTCTTTTCTCCGGGTCTGCTACTTTCATAGCTTCATAGGCATAATCGAAGTTTACGCCCCAACCCGATTCGTTACCCATAGACCAGAACACAATTGAAGGGTGATTTTTATCTCTAAGTACCATATTTACATTACGCTCAACTATCATCTTTTTCCACTCTTCCTTTTCACCTACATAATAACCTTTTTCCCATAAGCCGTGACTCTCAACGTTGGCTTCGTCCATAACATATAGTCCGTACTCATCGCAAAGTGAATAAAACTCGGCATTGTTGGGGTAGTGACTGGTGCGAACTGCATTTATATTATGCTGCTTCATCAATACAATATCTTTAATCATTGATTCGCGTGTGACGGTGCGACCGTTATACATGTCGAAATCATGACGATTTACCCCCTTAATTTTAATGGGCAAACCGTTCACAAGAAACAAACCATCCTTAATTTCTACCTTTCGGAAGCCTGTGTTTATAACAAACGACTGTAATGTCTCTCCATTTGCTTTCTGCAATTCAATACCTACTTTATGGAGGTTGGGTGTCTCTGCAGTCCATTTTAAAGGATTCTCAATCTTTTCTGTGAGATTTATCTTTTGTTCTGTTCCTCTCTTAACTTTAAACGGAGAGCTTTTAATTGTTTTTATTGTATTGCCTGATTGATCTTTTAAAGTTGTAAGAATAGTGTAATCTTCATTAGATCTTACATTAATATTCTCAACATCAACCTCGATATTTAGTACTGCATCAACATAATCATTCACCAGCTCAGAATACACCGTGAAATCGCGCATCCTTACATTTGGAGTAGAAAAAAGATAAACATCTCTGTAAATGCCACTTAATCGCCAGTAGTCCTGATCTTCAAGATAGCTGCCTTTTGACCAGTTTAGCACCTTTACTGTTATTTCGTTCTCACCTTTATTGATATATTTTGTGATGTTGAATTCGGAAGGCAACATACCATCCTCATGATATCCAACCTCTTTACCGTTTACCCATAGAGTCATTGCGGATTGTACTCCTGCAAAGTGTATGAATACTTGATTGCCATTCCAGCTGCTTGGAACAGTAAATGTTTTCTTATACACACCAGTTGGGTTATAATCTTTGGGTACATATGGAGGATTAGGCTCGAAAGGGTATTTTGTATTAGTGAAAATTGGAGGATCGTATTTCCCATCATTCTGCAGCTGCCAGTTAGAGGGAACTTCGATATTGTCCCAATTAGTATTAATACTCTCTTTAGAAATATCTTTAGGTACTAAGCCAGGGTTCTCGAAGTATCGGAATTTCCATATTCCGTTTAGAATTTTAACCTGTTTTGATTCTTCCAGACGGTTTTTTTCCCAAGCAGGTTTATCAAATGGGATATATGAGGCATGTGCTTTTTCAGCATTTACCTGAGTTATATTGGTGTCTTCCCAAATATTCTGCGCTTTTACACCATAAGCGATGATGGCAAAAGCCAGAATAAAGAATGTTCTCGTTTTCATATTTACTCAAATTCAATTATAAATCTTTATTTACTCCTTTTTCCTTCTCTCTTTCGAGAATAAGCTTCATCATTTCTAATCTCTGAGGATTTTCTTTGGCAACATTATCATACTCACCACGATCAATTATCATATTGTAAAGTTGATCATCGGGATTGTTTCCATATTCAATATTTGTGAGAATGCTATATTGTCGGCCATTGCTAGGTTCAATATATTTCCATTCTCTAGTTAGCACCGATAGTGAGCTTGATGTGTTTGCGGCTCCAATAACATAGTCTCTGCCATTTAATTCTAGCCCAAGCCATGCGTTGAGTTGATTTTGACTATCTTGTGGAATTTCGTCAGTACGATCAAGTCCTACTAGTGCAGCCATAGTGGCTGTCATGTCTACCTGTGAAACCAGCGCAGGTGATACTTTGGGGTCTACTTTCTCGGGCCAGTGAACTATAAATGGAACTCTTGTTCCTGCTTCAAAAGTACTGTATTTGCCACCTCTGAACGGCCCCCATGGTTTATGATCTTTGAGCCCTTCAACGGCACCATCTTTGTATCCATCATCTACAACTGGTCCGTTATCACTGGTAAGTATTATAATTGTATTCTCAAAAACACCTGCGTCTTTGAGTGCTTTCACGACTTCACCAACCGACCAGTCGAACTGCACAATAGCATCTCCTCGATGTCCCATATCGGTAGCACCTCTGAATCTTTCGTGCGGATAACGAGGCACATGTATATCGTTTGTTCCAAAATAGAGGAAGAAGGGTTTATCGCTGTTCTTTTCAATAAAGCGAACCGCATGTACAGTTATACTGTCTGCAATATTTTCATCTTCCCATAGAGCCGATTTGCCCCCTTTCATGTATCCAATACGTGATATTCCATGTACAACGCTTTGATCGTGGCCGTGACTAGGATGCAGCTTTGTTAACAGTTCGGGATTATCTCTGCCTGTTGGTTCGCCTTCAAAGTTATTTGTATAACTTATCTGAATAGGATCGTTGGGGTCTAGGTTTACCACTCTTTGATTTTCCATAAATACGCACGGAACCCTGTCGCCCGTTGCTGCCATTATATAAGAATAGTCGAAACCTATCTCTGCCGGGCCTGGTGATACATGTCCATTCCAATCTTGTTTACCATGTTCGCTTCCCATGCCAAGGTGCCACTTGCCAACTGCACCAGTTTTATAGCCCGCTTCTTGAAGTATTTTAGGTAGAGTTACTCTTTCGGAATTAATTATTAATGCTGCATCTCCATTTGCCACACCTGTACCTTTTCGTCGCCATGGATATTCACCTGTAAAAAGTCCGTATCGCGAAGGAGTGCTTGTTGCGGCTGCAGAGTGTGCATTTGTAAACCGTACACCATTTGCAGCAAGTGAATCTGTATTAGGTGTTTCAACCCTTTGTGCACCATACGAAGATAAATCGCCATAACCTATGTCATCGGCATAGATAAGAACAATGTTTGGTTTTGAGGTTTGTGCAGCAGCACTTGCTATTAATATTGGTGTAGAGAGTATTGGAATTAACTTTTTCATATAATATTGAATTATTTAAAGTAAAGGCCAGTCGGGATGATCTGTTCTTGCATTCTTCATTATCCTCTTCAGCTCTTTAGTTTTTTCTGGGAACATATTTATTAGATTATGATTCTCAGAAGGGTCTGAAGCTATATTGTAGAGTTCATAAACACCACCACTTCTGATGTCGAGGTGAATAAGTTTCCAGTTGCCCCTAATAACTGCTTGTCGGCCTCCCATCTCCTGAAACTCAAAATAGAAGTAATCTCTATCTTTTTGACCTTCATTACCAACTAGTGTAGGCAAGATGCTGACACCATCGGTTTGGTTTGGGATATTAATATTTAATATTTCGGCAAACGTAGGAAGATAATCCCAAAACGCAAATGCGAAGTTGCTTTCTTCACCTTTTGCTATTTTGCCTTCCCATGAAATTATAGTTGGAACACGTATTCCACCTTCATATAAATCTCTTTTATATCCTCTGTAAATTCCATTATTGTTGAAAAAGTCAGGATCACCTCCACCTTCTTTGTGCGGACCGTTATCGCTGGTGAAAATAATGAGCGTATTTTCATAGACACCTTCATCTTTTAGCTTCTGCACTATTTCTGCAACATATAAATCGATTCGTTTTACCATTGCTACATGAGCAGCACGGGGAAACTCTTGTGACCTGTAGCCTCCGCTAGAGGTGTCTCCAGGTTCTTTTCCCTTGTATGGCGTTTCGGGGAATACTCCTTTTAGGTTTTGGAAAATAGTATCTTCAGGAACAATCAACTCGGCGTGAGGAAGCATTAATGGTACATACAAAAAGAATGGATCTTCTTTATGACTTTCGATAAACTCTAACGTTTTTTCGTGAATGAGGTCTTGTGAATATGTACCTAAACGACCATCTTTGTTTTCAGGAAATTCAACTTTTTTGTTGTTACTCCATAGATATGTTGGATAGTAGTTATGTGCCATCCTCTGGCATATAAATCCAAAAAACTGATCTACTCCTTGATTCATTGGGTCTCCTTCTGAACCAGGATATCCCAGACCCCATTTTCCAAATACTCCAGTGCTATATCCAGCTTCTTTAAACATACTGAATAAAGTATATGTGTCTGCGGGCAGTGGGGCTTGTCCTTCGGGCTGAACTTCTCTGTTTCCCCTTATGGGTGTGTGTCCGGTATGTAGGCCAGTTAACAGACTTGCACGTGAAGGTGCGCTTACAGTTGCGCCTGCATAGCTTCTTGTATATCGTGTGCCATTTAATGCAAGCTTATCGATATTTGGTGTCTGAAATTTATCTTGCCCATAGCTGCTAATATCTCCGTAGCCTAAATCATCCGTAAGGATGAAAACAATATTTGGTTTCTGCTGTGCATGCAATGAAGTAATAGCAGTTCCAAAAAGTATGCTTGTAAGAATTTTTCCCATACCGAAGTATTTTAAATGATGAAGTTGATTCTTGATGTCTAATTGAATATATTTAATTTGATAAGCAAAGATAATTTTTTTATTTAGTGTTATTCCTTAAGTAAACCTTAATTTTAATAAGTCCTTGAAATTTAAGTTAAAAATGTGTGGATAAAATACTCAGTAAACGAATTTTAGTATCAAGAATATTGACATAATATTCAAGAATATTATCTTTGCAATGGATTCATTAATAAAAAGAAGAATTACGCGCATTGATTTTTATTTAATCCAAACCAAAACTTTAACTATGTTTTTATTTTTTCGTAGTGATTACGAAAAACTTAAAAACATAGTTTTTTTATACCATTCCCCCAAAATAAATTGGACACAATTCATGCACATTTTATTAATTATAATATTACATTTGTCAAAATGGATATTGTAAAACTTAAAGTATGGCATACGAAATAGAGAGAAAATTTCTTGTTGATGGAGACTATAAATCAAAGTCTTTTAAAGCATACCCTATAAAACAGGGATATCTTTCGCTTTCGGGTGTTAGTGTTGTGCGTGTACGTTTGAAAGGCGAAAAAGCGTATATCACAGTAAAGAGTTCTGTTGTTTCAGGTACATTAAAGCGAAATGAATGGGAGTATGAGATTCCGAAAGATGATGCTGAAGAGATGCTCAAGCTATGTGAAGAGGGTTTAATTGATAAAACACGTTACCTCGTTAAGGTGGGCAAGCATGTTTTTGAAGTGGATGAGTTTAATGGAGATAACGAAGGTTTGTTGATTGCTGAGGTTGAACTTGAGCACGAAGATGAGCATTTTGAGAAGCCCGAATGGTTAGGAGAGGAAGTTACAGATAATGTTAGATACTATAACTCATTCCTCTCCATACATCCTTATAATAAGTGGAATAGCTTAAATGAATAATCTTTAGTTATTCAACAACCGTTACCCAGCCATATTTATCAGGCTCATCGCCATACTGTATAGCACGTAGCTGATTGTAAAGTTTAAGACTTATTGGCCCAGCTTTACCATCTTTGCAAAAAAGATATGACTTGTTTTTGCTAATATCATCGATTCTTAAAATGGGGCTAATTACAGCTGCTGTTCCGCATGCTCCTGCCTCTTCGAAGGTTTCTAGTTCTTCTTCCGGAATTGGTCGCCTTTCAACCTTTAAGCCCATCTCTTCAGCTAGTTGCATCAAACTCTTGTTTGTAATGGATGGAAGGATTGAACTCGATTTTGGAGTGATATAAGTGTTGTCTTTTATAGCGAAAAAGTTTGCAGGACCACACTCATCGATATATTTCTTCTCCTTTGCATCGAGATACAGAACTGCTGAGTAGCCCATTTCGTGAGCCTTTTCGCCGGCAACAAGGCTAGCAGCGTAATTGCCACCTACTTTATAAGTTCCTGTTCCTAGTGGTGCTGCACGATCGTATTCTCTGAAAATCACCATTGGAGTTGGTTTAAAACCTTCTTTGAAATAGGGTCCAACAGGGGTTACAAAAATAATGAATGTATATTCTGCAGATGGTTTTACACCTACCTGAGCGCTTGTACCAATCATAAGCGGACGAATATATAAGGAAGCACCACTTTCGTAAGGTGGCACAAATTGTTCGTTTTTCTTAATGGCAAGAAGTACCATCTTTTCAAACATTTCAACTGGTAGCTCGGCCATTTTAATGCCCCTGCATGATGATTGCAAGCGCAAAGCATTTTCACGCATTCTGAAAACACGAACCTTACCATCTTTTCCTCTGAATGCCTTCAAGCCCTCAAAAACTTCCTGTCCATAATGCAGTGTTGTGGCTGCTATGTGAAGATTAATATACTCAGAGGATTCTGCTTGTGGCTCACTCCATTTGCCATCTTTGTAATGACTTCTTATGTTGTAATCTGTTTTAATGTAGCCGAATGATAGTTTCGACCAATCTACTGTGCTCATCTTACAATTTTTATAGTATTTGAATTAAATTTGTCCATCACAAAAGTAAGAATATATTTACTATAATCACTTTTTTAACAATATAAATAAGTAATTTCGTGCTTCTGAAATGATTGATCATAATACTATAGAACGTATTCAAGATGCTGCACAGATTGCAGAGGTGGTGTCTGATTTTGTCACACTTCGAAGAAGGGGTGTGAACATGGTGGGTCTATGTCCGTTTCACGACGATAGATCGCCCTCTTTTTATGTTTCTCCTGCAAAGAATATTTGTAAGTGCTTTTCTTGTGGCGAGGGAGGCTCACCTATTCACTTTGTGATGAAGCATGAGCAAATGTCGTATTACGAAGCTTTGAAGTATCTTGCAAGTAAATACAATATTGAGATTGTTGAGAAGGAACTTACAAATGAAGAAAAAAAGCAACAGAGCGACAGAGAAAGTATGTTTATACTTAACGAGTTTGCTTGCAACTATTTTGTAAAAACATTACACTCTAATCCCGAAGGAAAATCGGTGGGACTCACATATTTTAAAGAAAGAGGTATAAGAGAGGATATTATAAAAAAATTTCAACTAGGCTATAGCTTAGAGGAGCGTAATGCTTTTACCGTTGAGGCACAAAAGGCTGGTTATAATATTGACTTTCTCTTAAAAACCGGACTCTCATTAGGTGGTGAGAACAATAGACCAGTAGTTGACCGTTTTAGAGGGCGTGTACTATTTCCGGTACATTCTATTTCGGGCAAAGTTGTTGCCTTTGGGGGAAGAATTCTTAAGAAGGTTGAGAATGTTGGTAAATATGTGAACTCTCCCGAAAGTGATATCTACTCAAAGAGCAAAGAGCTTTATGGGATATATTTTGCCAAGAGTGCTATGGTTAAACAGGATAAATGCTTTCTTGTGGAGGGTTACACAGATGTTCTTTCAATGCATCAGGCAGGAATTGAAAATGTTGTGGCTTCATCCGGTACAGCACTTACACATGGTCAGATACGCATGATTCATAGGTTCACAGATAATATTACTGTTCTTTATGATGGCGATACTGCTGGAATAAATGCCGCTTTGAGAGGTATTGACTTATTATTGGAAGACGGTATGAACGTGAAAGTGGTGCTTCTTCCAGAAGGAGAGGATCCCGATTCTTTTGCCAGAAAGCAAAATGCCGAAAGTTTCCATAGATATATATCAGAAAATGAGACCGACTTTATCCGTTTTAAAACAGATTTACTGATTGATGAGGTTGGCGACGATCCTATAAAGAGATCGGGTATGATTTCTAACATCGTAAAAAGTATAGCTATTATTCCCGATGCAATTACGCGTTCAGTTTACATTCAAGAGTGCTCGCAATCTCTAAAAATTCCAGAAGATGTTCTTATTTCTGAGATTAATAATATACGATTAAGAGACTGGGACAAGAAAAAACAACAAAAGGATAGAGAAGAGATAAGAATGTCTGTTGGTAGCAGTATTTCACCAGATGAAGGTATGGGTGCGATATCGGACTTAAAAGTTGACACTAAAGTAGCTGTTACTCCTTTTGATAAATTTGAGCGTGAGATACTTAGATATGTGGTGAGGTATGGAAACTTCCCTATATATCAGAAGTTTGAAACCCGTAAACGAAAAGAGGGAAAAACTATCGTAGAAGAGCAAGTATTAATAGAGGAGGGTCCTGGAGTTACTGAGTTTGTTCAATTCGATCTTGAACGTGATAATATAACTTTTTCGAATGAGCTTTATAGGTTAATGTTTAATAAGGCCGTTGAGCATGTAGGAATTAAGGACTTTAACTCAGGTAATTTTTTCCTTAATTACCCCAATGCTAAGGTTAGTAAACTTGCTTCAGAGTTGCTTAGTGATAGATATCAATTGAGTAATATTCATTCTAAGATTCTTGGGGAAGTCGTTGGTGATAAAAGTTCACGATTGTTAGAACAGAACCACTTGAGTAACTTCGTGCCTCGTGCAACCACAGAGCTGAAAAATGCTTATGTAATGCAGAAAATAGATGAAGTTAAAGAAGAACTGAAAACAAGCAGTCATGATAGGTATCCCGAATTAATAACGCAATTGAAACAGCTTCAGGATATAAAAAGAGTACTCGCAAAAGAGCTTGGTGAGAGAATAGTACTAAAATATTAAATTATGTATTTAGAAACACAAGATGTTGTAAAACAGTATGCTAACCATTTGGCATTAGATCGAGTAAGCATAGAAGTGCCGCGTGGAACGGTTTTCGGGTTGCTGGGCCCAAATGGTGCGGGTAAGACCACACTTATTCGTATTATTACACGCATAACTGCTCCAGACAGTGGTGGGGTTATGATTGATGGCAGGCCGTATAAGAAGGAAGATATTTATAATATTGGGTATTTGCCTGAAGAGAGAGGTTTGTACAGAAAAATGAAGGTAGGAGAACAGGCTATGTATATGGCGCAGCTGCGAGGTATGTCGAAAAAGGATGCTCATCATCATTTAATGATATGGTTTAAACGATTTAATATAATGGATTGGTATAACCGTAAAGTTGAAGAATTGTCTAAAGGAATGCAACAAAAAGTACAGTTTATTTCGACAGTTATTCATAATCCTGATCTACTTATATTTGATGAGCCATTTAGTGGCTTTGACCCGGTGAATACAGAAATTGTAAAAAATGAGATGTTGCGTTTGAAGGATGAAGGTAAGACAATAATTCTTTCTACGCACGATATGGGATCAGTAGAAGAACTTTGCGATAATATTGCCTTGATACATAAATCTGAGGTGGTGTTGAAAGGTAATGTATATAATATTAGAAAAGATCATAGGCCCAATATTTTTAGATTTAGGCTTATAGGAAATGATTTTGATTTTGATCATCCTTCTTTTGAAGTGCTCTCTAAAGAATTATATCATGAGTATATAGATCTTAGAATTAAGAAGCTAGATGGAATTACTAATAATGAGTTGGCACAACTGATATTTGATAAATATGAAGTTGTTAGCTACGATGAGGAGTTGCCTACAATGAATGATGTCTTTATTAAAACTGTAACAAAATAGTAAGATGAATAGATTAAGCTTAGTAATACAGAGAGAGTATCTAACAAGAGTAAGAAAGAAATCATTTATCATACTCACTATTCTGATGCCATTTTTAATGGTGGCATTGTCTATTGTTCCTTTATGGCTTTCGACACTTAATGATGGAAGTGTAAAAAATGTAGCAGTAATTGATAATACAGGACTATATGCACCTCTTTTGAAATCTTCAGATCTATATCAATTTCAGATAATTAAAGAAGCTGAACAACAAGAATCGGAGCCTAAAGTAGGGAGAGATTTGTTTGCAATACTTCAAATTACAGATGATTTAAGTAAAAACCCAAATGCTGTTACTATTACTTCTGAAAAGCAGACTCCGCTTGACTTGCAGACCCTAATTCAAAGAACTTTAAATGATAAGGTTACTGAACAAAGGCTTGACGAACTTACAGTATCAGGTGCTGTGGATAACGAATCCATTAGCAAAGTAAGAGACATTCTTGAAGATGGTAGCGGAGTATCTCTCAGAACATTAAGAATGAGTGTAGATGGTAGTGTTAAAGAGTCTTCAACTGAACTTGCTTCTATAATTGGAATGCTGTTTACCATTCTTATATATATGTTTATTTTGATGTATGGTAATATGGTAATGCAGGCCGTTCTCGAAGAGAAGAAAAGTCGCGTTGTAGAAGTAATGGTTTCTTCTGTAAAACCGGTGAACCTTCTGGTGGGTAAAATAATTGGAATTGGATTAGTTGGTCTTACTCAGTTGGCCGTGTGGATAGTGATGACAACTGTTTTGATGTCTGGAGTATCTATGTTTATTTCTTCTCCTGAACAAGCAGTAGCTATGTCATCGGAAATGGGTGATTTTAATATAGAGGGACTAATGTCTACCGTTATGAGTGTGAATTGGTTAGAGGTGATTTTGTATTTCGTTCTCTTTTTTATCGGAGGGTATGTGTTGTATGCCTCAATTTTTGCAATGTTTGCATCAGCCGTTGACAGTGAGGAAGACACTACCCAGTTCATGACTCCTGTTACTCTTGTAATCTTCTTTGCTTTCTTCGCAGGATTTTATAGTGTAAGTAATCCTGATGGGCCACTCGCATTCTGGACATCGCTTATACCTTTTACATCTCCTATAGTTATGATGGTAAGAATTCCATTTGGAATTCCATTTTGGGAGATACTTCTTTCGCTTGTTCTTTTGTATGGTACATTTATAGTGATTTCGATTTTTGCTGCTAAAATTTATCGTGTAGGAATATTGATGTACGGTAAAAAGCCTAGCTTTAAGGAGATGATGAAATGGGTGACATATAAATAAAAACTTTTTGATTTTTTATTGCTGGATAATGAACAAAAAGATGTAAATTTGTAGGAATAAAAGCATTTGTCTACTCTGACACAGTTTTTATTTATAATCTTAAAACACTTGCCCTGATTCTATGGAATCACGCAAGTGTTTTTTTCATATAAAGATATTTGTTATGAAATTTGAAAAAATGCATGCTGCCGGTAATGATTACGTCTATGTGAATCTTTTTGAAGAGAATGTGGATAACCCAGCTGCTTTATCACGCAAAATTAGTAATCGTAATTTTGGAGTGGGTAGTGATGGACTTGTACTTATTGGCCCTTCTGAAAATGGAGACTTCTATATGCATATGTTTAACGCAGATGGAAGTGAAGGAATGATGTGTGGCAATGCAGCTCGCTGTGTTGGTAAATATGTTTATGAGAGGGAACTGACTGATAAGACCGAAATTGATCTAGAAACACGTTCTGGTTTAAAACATTTATCATTAAAGGTAAACAATCATAGCAATAATGTAGAGTTAGTTAGAGTTAATATGGGCAGAGCTTTAATTACTTCAGACAATAAAGGGCCTATGGATTTCTTTCAATTATCACTAAACAGAATGATTGATTACCCAGTTCAATTTGAGGAGCATAAATATAGAATAACATTTATTTCTATGGGAAATCCGCATGCAGTGATTTTCATGAATGATATTAGCAGGTTGGATATTAAAAAGATAGGTGCCAGAATTGAACATTTAGAGCACTTTCCTGAACGTACGAATGTGGAATTTGTAGAGGTCGTTAATTCCAAACAGTTAAACATAAGAGTGTGGGAGCGTGGAAGTGGCGAGACATTAGCCTGTGGAAGCGGTGCGTGTGCTGCTGTTGTAGCTGGTGCTATTACAGGAAGATGCAAACCTAAAGCTTCGGTTAGACTTAAAGGAGGCACCCTAGAAGTTGATTGGGATAAAAACGGTGACAAGGTTTATTTAACAGGTGATGCTCATTTTGTTTTTAAAGGAGAATTTTTAAAATAATAGTACTATATATATGTTCAAAATTAATGAAAACTATCTTCAACTAAACCGTAATTATCTTTTCAGTACCATATCAAAAAAAATAGATGAGTTTGCTCAGGTAAACCCCAATGCCGATATTATAAGATTAGGTATTGGTGACGTTACTAAACCTCTGCCTGCTTCAGTTATCGATTCTATACATAAATCGGTGGATGAGATGAGCAAAAAAGAGACTTTTAGAGGATACGGCCCTGAGCAGGGATATAAATTTCTTCGAGAAAAAATTGCTGAAACAGATTATCAAAAGAGAGGACTCAAAATTGATGCAGATGAAATCTTTGTTAGTGATGGATCTAAAAGTGATACTGGTAATATAGGCGATATATTAGGCTACAATAACACTATTGCCATAACTAACCCCGTATATCCTGTTTATTTAGATACTACTATAATGCGGTTGGGTAACTCCGATAAATTACATCTGTTAGAGTGTAATGAAGAGAATGGTTTTCTTCCTGAGATTCCTTCAAAACCAATTGATATAGTATTTCTGTGTTATCCTAATAATCCAACTGGTACAGTAATGAATAGAAAAAAAATGAAACTATGGGTAGATTGGGCTTTAAGTAACAAGAGTCTTATTCTGTTTGATGCAGCTTATGAAGCATATATAATGGATGAAGATGTTCCAAAAAGCATATTTGAAATAGAAAATGCGGAAAAATGCGCCATTGAATTTCGCTCTTTTTCTAAGAATGCTGGTTTCACAGGTCTCAGATGTAGCTATACAGTTGTACCGAAAGCATTAAAAACAATTTCTTCGAATGGAGATGTGCAGAGTTTGAACCTGTTATGGGGGAGGAGGCAATCGACAAAATTTAATGGCACTCCATATATAGTTCAACGTGCAGCTGAAGCCGTATATTCTATTGAAGGGCAGGAAGAGGTTGGTGATTTAGTATCATACTACATGAATAATGCAGCAGTTATTAGGAATGGTTTAATAAGTAAAGGCTGGACTGTTTATGGGGGTGAGAATGCTCCATATGTATGGCTTAAATGTCCGGAAGGACATGACTCGTGGTCATTTTTTGATCAATTACTTGAAAAATGTCATATCGTAGGTACTCCTGGTGTTGGCTTTGGATCAAACGGTGAGGGGTACTTCAGGCTAACTGCTTTTAATAGTTATGAAAAAACAGTTGAGGCAGTGGAAAGAATTAATACTCATTTATAGTTACTTTTTGCACATAAAAGAGGTATATGTAACAAGTTTAAGGTATAGAATTGCAAGATACTATTAGCTAACTTTGCTACTTGAAATTAAACAGCTAAACCACAATCATCTAGACCGGTAAAACATTTTACCGGCCTTTTTGTTTTATTATGTTTGCTGTATTATTAAAATGTATAGAAATTGAGGATTCTTGTTCTAACTATTATATTGCTTGTTCTATCTATTGCATCTCTTTTCGTGGGTGTTGCTGATATTACTATAGCAGACATCATCAATTGGGAGATTGAAAAAATGGAGTTGATATCAATCAGCCGTATTCCACGTACTGCTGCTTTGATTTTAGCCGGTGTAGGAATGAGTGTTTCGGGTGTTATAATGCAACAAATGACTCAAAATAAATTTGTGTCGCCAACTACTGCAGGCACACTTGAAGCCGCAAAGATGGGTCTGCTAATATTTATCATCTTCACTCCTATGGCAGGCACAACCGTTAAGATGTTGTCAGCTTTCCTTTTTACTTTTCTGGCGAGTATATTATTTCTAACTATTGTAAGAAAAATAAAACACAGAAATGTGATATTTGTCCCACTTGTGGGACTTATGTTTGGTGGAATAATTGGATCTGTATCTACTTTCTTTGCTGTGCAACTCAATATCGTTCAAGATACCAATGCTTGGATGATGGGAGATTTTTCAGGCATCCTTCAAGGGCGATACGAATTGATATACTTAACATTGCCGGCGATATTTATTACATATTTATATGCGAATAAGTTTACCGTAATTGGTATGGGCGAAGATTTTTCTAAAAATTTGGGTCTCAACTATAACGCTATTGTTAATACTGGTCTTTTCTGTGTTTCACTAACAGTTAGCTCTGTAGTTATTACTGCTGGTGCTATACCCTTCTTGGGACTTATTGTTCCGAATGTAGTAAGTCTGATTTTTGGAGATAACCTGAAAAAGACATTACCACTTGTAGCACTTTCAGGGGCAATATTCCTATTGATTTGCGATATTATAGGACGGGTAGTAATTTATCCATATGAAATTCCAATTGGGGTTACGGTGAGTATTATAGGTTCCATTATTTTTCTATTATTGCTACTATGGAAAAATCGATAAACATAAGAAGGAGTCTATTAATATCGGTATTACTCATGCTGGGTATGGCAGCTGTATTTCTGTTTTATCGATTAGGAAATAATTGGGAGTTTGCACTTCAATTACGTTCTGTTAAAGTATTTGCAATAATAATAGTTGCTGCAAGTGTTGCATATTCATCGGTTGCTTTCCAAACATTAACAAACAATAGAATCTTAACTCCTTCAATAATGGGGTTTGAGTCGCTGTATCTTCTTATACAGACTCTTATTGTTTATATATATGGGGATGAAACATATAAAGTTTTAAGTAGTATAGATAATTTTCTCATTTCTGTTATAGGGATGATTATATTTGGATTACTTCTATACTTCATGATATATAAGAAAGGCAAGGATAATATTTATCTGCTTTTATTAGTTGGAATCATTTTGGGTACTCTTTTTTCGAGTCTAAGTTCTTTTATGCAGCTGTTGATAGATCCAAACGATTTCTTTATAGTACAAGGCAAGATGTTTGCAACATTCAATAAGATAAATACAACCCTGCTATGGCCTTCAGCAATAACACTTATTATAATACTCTTTTTTGGGTTCAGAATGACAAAATACCTAGATGTTATCGCACTAGGTAGAGAGCAGGCAATTAATCTAGGATTGAACTATAACGCTTTGGTGAAGCTCTTTTTAGTGATTATTGCAATACTTGTGTCTATATCAACTGCTTTAGTTGGGCCTATAACCTTTCTAGGACTTTTGGTAACAAATCTTACTTATGAGTTGTTTAAGACTCATAAACACAGTATAATTATATCTGCATGTTTCATTGTTTCTGCAATTGCATTACTTGCAGGGCAATTCATTATGGAGCGTATTCTGAACCTCTCTACGCCATTAAGTGCAATTATAAATATGGTGGGAGGTTTATATTTTATTTATTTACTACTTAAGGTTAGAAAGCTATGATTGAAGTTAAAGATATAACAAAACAGTATGGTGACAATGTGGTGCTCGATAATGTGGGCATGAAGTTTCACAAAGGAAAAGTAACTTCTCTTATTGGTAGCAACGGTGCTGGTAAGAGTACTTTGTTATCTATAATCAGCAGACTTTTATCACAGGATGGAGGGATTGTAATGGTTGATGAGAAAAATGTGACGGAGTATAAGAATAAAATGTTAGCTCAAAGGCTTTCAATTCTTAAACAGTCAAATCATATAAGATTAAAACTAACCGTTCGTGAGTTAGTCTCATTTGGACGTTTCCCATATTCTCAGGATAAGCTTACAGAAAGCGATTACAAAATGGTTGACAAGGCTATTCAATTTATGGATTTAAAGGATATTGAGAATTCTTACATCGACGAGTTAAGCGGTGGACAGAAGCAAAGAGCATATATGGCAATGGTTGTTGCCCAAGACACTGAGTACGTATTGCTTGATGAGCCTTTAAACAATTTAGATATGAAGCATTCAGTTCAGACAATGAAAACTTTGCGTAGACTCGCCGATGAGTGGGGAAAGACAATAATAATCGTATTGCATGATATCAATTTTGCTTCTCACTATTCAGATTATATTGTTGCTCTAAAAAATGGCAAGATTGTTTATCACGATGAAACTGAGAGTATTATAAACGAAAGAGTACTTAAAGATGTATTTGGGCTAAATATTACTATTTGTGAGGTAGATAAAAAAAGAATTTGCAACTATTTTAATTAAAGAGAATGTCTGTAGATTTGGTTTTGTGATCGGTTATAGAATTAAGCGAGGTCAAAAAACAGTATAATTTATAATAACTAAATTCCATTATAGAAATGAATAAAATATTTTCACTTATATTATTAAGCATAACTTTATTATTGGCAGGCTGTAACATGAATCAGCAAAAAGATAGATCATCTAATGGTGAAACAGTAACACTAACTCATAGTTTAGGTACTGTGAATGTGTTGAAAAATCCACAAAGGGTTGTTGTTCTCGACTACTCAGCCTTAGAGAATCTCGATTATCTTGGCATAAAGCCTGTTGCTATCCCTAAATCTAACTTACCTTCACACCTGCGTAAATATGGAGATGACCGTTCAATTGTTGATGTTGGAAGCATAACAGAGGTTAATCTAGAAAAGATTAACGAGGTTAGCCCCGACCTTATTATAATTGGAGGACGGATTATTGATCTCTATGATCAGCTTTCGGCAATAGCTCCAGTGTTATATCCACAAATTTCAGATGCAGAAGATTATATGGAAGCATTTGAGAAGAATCTTAATGATCTTGGACTCCTTTACGACAGACAAGATGAAGTGGATAGTGCATTAGAAAATGTAAAAAAGAAAATAAAGGATGTAAAAGAATTGACATCTTCATCAGAATATAAAGCACTTATTTTACTTCACAACCGAGGCAGGTTTAGTGCTTATGGAAGTGGTTCACGTTTTGGTATGGTGCATGATGTTTTAGGCGTTCATGAAGCAGTTGAGGGACTTGATATTCATCGCCATGGAAACCCCGTATCTAGTGAGTTTGTGCAGAAAGCTAATCCCGATATACTTTTTATTGTGGATAGAAGCATGGTGGTTGAAAATGTTGTTCTTGACAAGGCTGAGGTCGAAAATAAGCTGGTTCAGCAGACAAATGCCGCAAAAAACAGTAAGATTTTTTACCTAAGTCCCGACATGTGGTATCTTGTTGGGGGTGGTATTACTTCTTTAAATATTATGATAGACGAGGTTGCACAAGCTTTTAAATAATTGTATTTTTGGTTGCAAAATAGCAAATCTTACAATTATGCGTCTTAAAACAATCGTTACACTAATTTTAATCTCTACAATAGTTTCTGCACAGCAGAAGCCATCGCAAAAGTGGATAAATCAGAAGTACTCAATGTTTATCCACTTTGGTTTATATTCAGCATACGGAGGAGTATATAAAGGAGAGCCGGTTAAGCTAGGGTATAGTGAGCAAATACAATCTTTTGCCGGTATATTTAGTGATTGGTATGGTAACACTGCCAATAACTTTAACCCATCGAACTGGAATCCCGATGAAATTGTAAAATTGGCTAAAAACGCAGGCATGAAATCAATAGTGTTTACTTCCAAGCACCACGATGGGTTTTGTATGTATCATTCTAAGTATACCGATTTTAATATTGTTGATTCGACACCTTACGGTAGAGATTTGATGAAAGAGCTTGCAGATGCTTGCAAAAGAGGAGGTATTGACTTTGGAGTATACTATTCTCTTATAGACTGGCATTATCCGCATGGTTATCCAATTTCAAGCCATAACGCAGACCCTTTAACTGACGAGCATTACCAGTTTAATCTAAAGCAGGTTGAGGAGATAATGACCAATTATGGCAATATTTCAGAAATTTGGTTTGATATGGGTTCTCTTACACTCACCCAAAGTAAAGGCTTATATGAGTTGGTTGATAGGCTACAGCCAAATTGCATGATTAGCGGCAGGCTAGGCAACGACTTTGTTGATTTTGCAGTAATGGCAGATAATGAGTACCCTGAATATAAAATGGGTATTCCTTGGCAAACAGCAGCTTCTATGTTTGATGAAACATGGGGATATCGTTCGTGGCAGGAGAGAGGAGATGTTGAAAATAAGGTCGAGGAAAAGATATTAAGCCTGATAAAAGTCATTAGTAGAGGTGGTAATTATTTGCTTAATATTGGTCCCCGTGGCGATGGCTCAGTAGTAGAATTTGAAAAAGAGGTATTGCTTGAGATTGGAAAATGGGTTCAGCAAAATAGCGAAGCGATATACGATACTAAAGCAAACCCTTTCTCTTCTTCTGCTAACTGGGGAGATATAACTTCAACCAGTAATACACTTTATGCTTTTATTACAAATACTCCAGTGTCGGAAAAGATAAAGATTGAAGGAATTTCTGGGAAAATAAGTAGTGTAAGTCTGTTGGCTAGCGGTAAAGATATCGCGTTCACACAAAACAGAGAGGCTTTGGAAATTAGTCTATCAAATATTTCTCCGGATTTATTGGTTCCAGTTGTGAAGATTAGTTTTGAAAATAGGTACAACGTTAAACCTGAAATTATTGTATCAAATGGTGTTCTAAATGCTAATAATGCAACCACATTGTTTGGACATTCAAGTCTAAACTATTATGCAGGATACAAAAGTTTAATTGGCTACGATTGGGCTATAAATACACGCAAAAGATCAGTTTCACCTGAAATCACATTTACAGAAAGTGAAATTGGACGTAAGGTTCAACTGCAAATTGATGATGTTACCCATTCAGTTACACTCGACTCCCTTAAAAAAGAGACTGTTAGAGTAGCAAAAAGATCAATAAAATGGGGTAATACATATCGCAAACCAGGTAGAGGTGTTTTTGGATTTATAGAAGAAGAGGGGGTTAGTAATGTTAATCTTAATAGCAATGCATCTAAATGGGAACATGTTACAAATTTTAAGCTTGGTGAAGAATACAATGAGACAGTAACAGAGCGAGAAAGTGTAATTTTACTGCAAGAAATTGAATCAGCTCACGCTCAAACAGCAGCAGTGAAAATAAGAGGAGGAAATGCAAAATACATTTTACTAAATGGAGAATATATAACTGCCCATTTCTCACCAGAGCGATTAAGTGATCAAGAGGAAGTAGTTTTACTTCAACTAAAAAAAGGTTCTAACCAGTTAATAGTAAAGTTCTATAATGGTTTTGATAATGAGTTTACATATGGGATAACACCGCTTGAGGAATGGCAGCAATACAGTATTAAATTACCGTCATTTGCTTTTGAGAGAAAGGATATTAATAATATTTCAATTCGCTCTAACGATGCAATCTCAAGTGTTTCACCATTACGAATGAATAATATTACAATTAGTTTATAATTTCCCTCATTTTATTTATTCCAACTCATTGATTATCTTTGCAACGTAAAATAAATCATAGCTAATAATCTCAATTAAATAAATCGTAAAACTCAAGTTTATGCATTGTTTCTGCAGGCTTGAGCATAATGAATAAACTTACAAGATATGAAACCACTTTTTGTACAATACCCCAAATGCGGAACCTGTAGAAAAGCAGCCAAATGGCTTGAGGCAAATGGTGTTGATGTAACATCAAGGCACATTGTTGAAGATAATCCTCAGAGAGACGAACTTGGTGAGTGGATTGAAAAAAGCGGAATACCTATAAACAGGTTTTTCAATACATCAGGTATCATTTATAGAGAGCAGAACCTTAAGGACAAGGTTAAAACTGCCTCAAAAGAAGAGTTGCTTGATATATTATCATCAAATGGAATGGTTGTAAAGCGGCCTATTGTTGTGGCAGATGACTTTGTTCTAGTGGGTTTCAACGAGAAAGAGTGGAAAGAGAAGTTGACTTAAACATACTCTAGTGATTATAGTCTGATTGAAAAATTAATTATAATTAATTACAAATTTATGAAAATAGCCAATATTGAGTTCCCTAAAAGGCCTGTTTTTTTGGCCCCTATGGAAGATGTTACTGATGTAGGATTTCGACTGTTATGCAGGCAGTTTGGAGCTGATATGGTCTATACTGAGTTCATTTCAAGCGACGCTTTAATCAGAGAGATAAAAAAAACCAAGAAGAAGATTCTCTTTAGCGAAGAAGAACGACCTATAG
>CAZSBA010000027.1:0-22112 GCA_964605035.1 uncultured Proteiniphilum sp.
AAAAGAGAAATGAAAAATGATATATATAAATGACTTACAGATGGAATTATTCAACCCTAACAGATTACCAAAAGAATAAAAAAGATGAATTAGCTAAAGAATTAAACTTACATCCCATAATTACCGAGCTACTTGTAACAAAAGGTTTTGACTCAAAAGAAGAGGTTATGAAATACCTTTATCCAAGTCTTGATGATTTGCACGATCCTTTTTTACTTCCAGATATGGATAAAGCTGTAAAAAGAATTGAGAAGGCTCTCGGCGATAAAGAGAGAATTCTTATTTATGGCGATTATGATGTAGATGGCACAACAGCGGTTGCCTTGGTTTATAAATTCTTTCGAGGTATTACAAGTAATTTAGATTATTATATTCCGGATCGGTACGACGAAGGGTATGGTATTTCGATTCAAGGAATCGATTATGCCTTGGAAACGGGTGTAAAGCTCATTATCTCTCTCGATTGCGGTATTAAAGCCCTAAGCAAGGTTCAATATGCAAAAGAGAAGGGAATAGATTTTATTATTGTAGATCATCATGTGCCCGATGATAAACTGCCCGATGCCGTTGCTGTTGTAGATGCCAAACGTCCCGACTCAATATATCCCTACGACGAGCTGTCGGGATGTGGTGTTGGGTTTAAACTGGTACAAGCTTTTTCTCAACGAAATGGTTATGCTCTTTCTGAGATAGAGCATTTGCTAGATCTGGTAGCGGTAAGTGTTGCAGCAGATATTGTTCCTCTCACAGGTGAGAATAGAGTGATGACTCACTTTGGCTTAAAACAGCTTAACTCCAATCCAAGCTTTGGCTTACGTGGCATAATAGAAGTATGCGGATTACAAAGAAAGCATATAACAATAAACGATATTGTCTTTAAGATAGGTCCACGCATAAATGCTTCTGGAAGAATGATGAATGGCAAGGAAGCGGTAGACCTTATGCTGGCAAATGATATGACCTCTGCTCGTGAGAAAAGCCTTAATATAGATCAATATAATTTGGATCGTCGCGAATTGGATAAAAAAATCACTGACGAAGCCATTGAATATATCGACAACAATATAGATATAGAGAAGCAAACAAGCATTGTGCTGTATGACGAAAACTGGCACAAAGGTATTGTTGGTATTGTAGCATCTAGGTTGAGTGAGAAATATTACAGACCAGCAATCGTACTTACTAAATCTAATGATATGATCTCCGGCTCAGCACGCTCTGTTCCGGGGTTTGATGTATATAAGGCAATTGAATCATGCAGAGATATTCTTGAGAATTTTGGTGGGCATACTTATGCAGCCGGACTCACCTTGCGTGAAGAAAACCTCCCAAAGTTCAGGGAGAGATTTAATACTCTATCGTTTGATGGTATGGAGCCAAAGATGATGTCACCCCAGATAACAGTAAATGCAGAGATTACATTCTCACAGATTACACCTGAGCTTATTGAAAGTCTAGAATTATTCAATCCATTTGGACCTGATAATGAGAATCCTGTTTTCTTAACCAAAAATGTTTTTGATACAGGAAACAGTAGATTAGTAGGTAAAGCGCATCGTCATATCAAGCTGGAAATGGTTGATCAGTCTACCAATACATTTATGCCTGGCATTGCTTTTGCGCAGCACGATAGTTTTAAGCGTATCAAAGACGGATTCCCTGTTGATATATGTTATACAATAGAGGAAAACACCCATGGTAACAGGTCTTTCACACAATTAATGGTAAAAGATATAAAGGCGTAATGTTTCACGAAATACTCAGTCGGTATTGGGGATATTCTTCTTTTCGCTCTATACAAGAAGATATTATTCAGTCTGTCTGGGAAAAAAAGGATACACTTGGCTTGATGCCAACAGGTGGAGGTAAATCGCTCACATTTCAAGTGCCAGTAATGGCAATGGAAGGTATCTGCCTTGTAGTTACACCTCTTATCGCTCTCATGAAAGATCAGGTAGATAATCTCAGAGAAAGAGGAATTAAGGCTGCGGCAGTCTACTCAGGTATGTCGCGTGATGAGATTATAACAACACTTGAAAATTGCATTTTTGGGGATTATAAATTTCTTTATGTTTCTCCCGAAAGATTATCTTCAGATATATTTCTTGTTAAGTTGCAATCTATGAGTGTATGTCTGCTAGTGGTGGATGAATCTCATTGTATCTCTCAGTGGGGTTATGATTTCCGCCCTTCATACCTAAAGATAGCAGATATAAGATCTGTTTTGGAAGATGTTCCTGTACTAGCACTTACAGCTACGGCAACAAAAGAGGTGGTAGAAGATATTCAGGAAAAGTTGCATTTTCAAGAAAAGAATGTTTTCAGAACCGGTTTCTCCAGGAGCAATCTGTCATATGTTGTACGCGCTTCAGAAAATAAATTAGGTGGACTCCTGCATATCCTAAAATCAGTTCCCGGAACAAGTATTGTATATGTTAGAAGCAGGAAGAGTACAAAAGAAATTGCTGTTTCCCTTCAGAAAGAGGGTATATCGGCGGACTTTTTTCATGCAGGTCTTTCTCACAACGAAAAGGTTTTAAAACAAAATTCCTGGAAGACTGGTGAGTGCCGTGTGATTGTATCTACAAATGCTTTTGGAATGGGTATTGATAAGCCTGACGTACGTACTGTAATACATCTCGATTTACCTAACTCCCCTGAAGAGTATTTTCAGGAAGCGGGTAGGGCAGGAAGAGATGGAGAAACCTCATATTCAATAATTTTATACACTAAAGCGGATAGTACAAAATTAAAGAAAAGAATTTCAGACTCTTTCCCCAAAAGAGATTTTATAAAACGAGTATATGAAGCTTTAGGAAATTACTTTCAAATAGCTGTTGGTTCGGGTTATGGAAAAGTGTTCGACTTTGCATTACTTGAGTTTTGTAAAAACTTCAATTTTCCACAACTTCAAACACATCACGCCTTAAAGATATTGGGACTTGCTGGATATATAGAATATACAGAAGAGATCGATTCACGTTCTCGTTTGCGTTTTCAAATTTACCGAGATGAGCTCTATTCGCTTAGGTTTGATAATGATATTGATAGTTTGATACATACTATTTTAAGAAGCTATACAGGCGTGTTTGTAGATGATGTATACATTGATGAATCATTGATTGCCACTAGAATAGGAAAGAGTAAGCAAGAGGTGTACGAGATGCTTGTTACACTTGCTAGGCTTCGCTATATTAATTATATACCAGCTAAAAAAACACCTTTTATAATTTTTACATCTGCAAGAGAAGAAAATCATTTTGTTTCCATTCCGCGCACAGTCTATGAAGAGAGAAAGAAAAGATTTGAACATCGAATATTCTCAATGATAGATTATGTAGAGCGACAAAATGTATGCAGGAGCCGAATGTTGTTAATATATTTTGGAGAGACTGATTCAAAAGATTGCGGCTGTTGTGATGTCTGCCTAAAAAAAAATGAGACAGGTCTAACACAATATGAATATAATAGGATAGAAGAAAAACTTATTGGCCTATTTAAAACTAAAGAATCATTTCGTATTCATGAACTTGTAGACCATTTTATTGAAGGTTTGGATAACAAAAACATAAGTGAAAAAGTAATTAAGGTTATCCGATTTAAAATAGATGCAGGTGAACTGAATCTGATTGATGATCGAATTACTCTTTGATATTTATAGGCTTTTTTGTAACTAAATTTATAAAGTGTTGTTTGATATTATCGGCTTGAGCAGAGTCAACCGTAAGATATTTATAGGCTGTTTGGATAGTATTTTGCGATAAAGCTTATGTGCATCCGGAATATTAGAATATTCAATGTTAGACCTTTTGAATAGAGGTTCACCATTACTACCTTCAAGAAGAACAACACATTTAGCATAGTTTGTTGCATCATTTTCGCTGTCTGCCCCATTACGCACTACTCCTATAGGTATTTTATGTCCGTACCATTTATTCATTATATCAATAAAATGAACTGGATACTCTCCCTCTTTATTAAGCATAACCCCCAACAGGTCTATTTTATTCATATAAATATATTTGTAGAGCATATCCAATGCTAAAGCATCGTCTACATCATTTCCCATATCTGTTTCAAAGATAATTTTTAATGGTTCTGAATTTTTCTTTAATCTTACTTCGCTGGCTGTTGAACAACCTGTTAATATTACGATAAATAAGATACTTAATATATTAATATTAACATTATTCATGATTAATGTTTTGTTTTATATACAAAATTAAATCGTCCTCCTGGTGCTGCATCGCCATTTAAATACCATTCCATTGGACTATTATTGTCCACCATATTGTCGATCCATTTAAATTCGAAATCCAAATCTTTTAAATCAGTATCTATTACATTTGCAGGGATTGTGTACATTAGTTTTTCACCATCCATTTCAGTTGAGATATCTGTAATTGTCTTCCACTGATTATCTACAAATTTTTGTAATTCGCCCCCATTGGCAATTCTATAATCATAACCAAACAATCCGGTAGCAAAATCTCTGTCAATGTCTATTAATAGTACCATCCAGTTGCTATCTTTTTCCCCGACAATATTCTCTGTAGTTTCTGCGTAAAAATAGATGTTACTTTTATCTCTTGTCACTTTAAGTAGATGGAAGTCATTTCTTCCGGTGTTGTTTAAATATATCTTTTTAGGGTTTGTTTCCGCGCCTTCATGTTCCCTGTGCTCAGTATCTTTTGTATAATCTATGTATTTCGGCTCTACTTCCATCCAATCATCTAAACCTTTAATGCTTATCTGTCTACTTGCTAAAGGCTGCATATTTATACCCTTGTATCTGCGGATATTATTAACCAACTGCATATAGTAATTATCTTTTAACCCTGCAGTATTTGTCGGTTCAATATCCCTGCTATATTCCGGGTCTGCCTGATCAACAAAATAGGAGTGTCCCGGATGTCCGTCATAACTATTCCATCTTCCAGCAATCCACTCATTCCAACCGGTTACAAATACAAAAGGCAGATCTTGCTCAAGAGCATAATCCCATTGCTCCTGGAAATTATAACCATATAATATATCGGTCTCGGGGTTTCCCAATGAGTTATTTCGATAACTTCTTCCCCAATTATCTTTGTTGCCGTAAAAAGCCGATCCACCCATTCCAGCAGAGGGGTTAGGGTGTTGAGATACTGACACATTAATAATTTCCCTTTCACCTCTATGATTTTTATATACACTCTGTGGCCGATTGAAATCAATCCACGGCCATCCGTTCAACTGCTCAGGTTCATTTGGCCATTGAGATTCTCTATATGTGAAAAATGATTCATATTCAGTTCCTTTCGTTTCTTTTGTTCGGCCAATTATCAGAGGTTTACCTTCTAATATAAACCAAGTGGAGGGATAATAGATTGGTGCATCACTTTTGTAAAAAGTATTATAAATTCTCTCCATCGTTATTCCCGATGCAGTGTTTGTGTAATAAACCAAAGTAGGAGGATTCTTTCCTTGATCTTGCAATGATTTAATTGCTTTCATTAAGACTTCCGACTGCTTTTCGTAAATGACAGCATTAGTAGCATCGAGTATTAAAAAATCTACACCGGCATCCGTTAAAAGCTGCATACTTCTTACATGAACCCAGTAATCTTCACCGCTATAATATCCATAAATAGGTTCTCCCCAGAAATAGTAGGAGCCAATATTTACAGATCCCCAATTCGGATGGTCTATATATTCAAGTACTTCGGGATGTTGAGGGATAATTTTGCTGAGATCCCATTTAAACTCAGATGTTTTAGACGCTATATCACCTTGCCAGAGAAAATAGAACATTCCAACTTTACGATCATCTCTAAGATCACCTACTTCTGTATTGTTGGGGAGTTTTCTACCTAATTCATCTGTTCCAGCTAATATTTGAGTAAAACTATTATCAAGTAATGTAGGTTTATCATTTTCTTCAAAAACTTCAATATTTCTATCTTTACAAGATGAGCTCATCAAAAAAATAGATATAAATATTGTCAAGCAAAAATGGATAATTCTCATATGAATTTTATTTAATTAATTATTTAGTTAGTGGTTCCAAAGACATTATGCACTGCATCCAGATATTGGTATTTCCAAATTGAATCTGGTTCTAAATAACTGCCTTCCGACCATTCATTCCACGCATTAATTGTTATTATTTTAGGTTCAATATTATATTTATCAATATGATCTTTAGCTTTAATCAGATAGTTTTCAAACTTTTGAGGAGTTGAGTTATTGATATATCCAGCCTTAAAAAAGGTGAATCTTGGATTTGCATCCCAGCTGATAGTTACATTTGGAAAATAGGTCATCGAGAAGTTATTATGAAATTTCTCCCACATGTCTGTTGAGGAGTCTCCCCAAACTTCATAATCACCATCAGGGTTTTTCAGATGTGCCCAACAGTAATTGGTAAGACTTTTAAAACCAAAATATTCAAGTACTTCATTCTGGCTTTTAATTGTATCTCCCGGAACTCCTTCAATTGTTCCTGGTAGTGCGTCCCACAAAATACTTTGTAAATGTAGACCTGGAAAACCAGCATCTTTTGTTTTTTGTGTAAAATATTCCAAAGCATCTTTTGTTTGCTCTGCTCCTCCCAAACCATTTATTAGTGTGTTTAACTCATAAATTGAAAAGACTGGTTCCCCATCTATTTTTAAATAAGAAGTGTCTTTAAAATATTTATTAATAACTCTGTCTACAACAATATTAAACTGTTCTCTGTCAACTTCTCCATCCCACATAACAGAGTCAATCTTAGGATTATCCACATCCCAATATGTAGTTGCATCATGATTAGCCCACATCAAATAAAAGTTCATTCGACTGTTGTTAGCTTTTAGAAAACCATCATTAATGCAACTTTCTAAAAATGGCTCACCTTCATACCAGTACCAGTCGAAAATAAATGTATTAACCCCATAAGATATAGCAGTCTCTATTTTTTTATTCATATCTTCAGGGTCAGCTTCATTGGTGTATCCCCACAATGGTATTTTAGGTTGCTGATGACCATCTTCTTTAGGTTGTGACTTATAAATAATTTCCCATTCTCCCATTTTTTCAGGAAAGAGGAACTCTGCTCGTGGCTCATAATGATAAGCAGGCCAGTAGAAAGTTGCAATTGTATAATCTGGTTCGTGTGATATGTTTTTACCGGAACTATTTTTACATGCAAATAAAATTAGTGATAAAAATAGATAGATTACAATGGATTTCTTTGAATTCATTTGTATGTAAAATTAATATGAATTTATATTGATTTAACTTGACATCATCTTGTACTTAACCGTTAACATTAGCTTTTGATGGCTTGGTTTATGGAAAAACATGCACCCAACTTGGCATTTTATACAAAAATAAATGTATCAAATTGCTTAATTACTTAAAGAATGATATATAAACTGAGTTTTTTGATATTTATAAATTATACTCCAGTTATAAGGAACAACTTTAATACTATTTATTTAGGTTGATAATAAGCACTATATGAGCTTTTAATTATATTCAGTTTTATATTTTTATTCAGAGTAAACAAAATTGAAGCGTCCTCCGGGAGCTGTATCACCATTTACATAAAAGTCCATAATATTTCCATTTTCCTGCATATTGTCGTTCCACTTAAACTCGAAATCTAATTTCTTTTTCTTAAGTGAAACTACCTCTTTTGCAATCTCAATTTCCAGATGATTTTCTTTTGCAACGTATGGACATTCGGCTATTTTTTCCCATTCCCATCTATTCCCTACGTTTTTCTCAACTACTACTCTCTTGTTATTGGGGCTTTGTCTGTTAACTATTATATCATAACCGTTCCAACCGGTATATTTATTACGGTCAATATCAATAAATAGCATCATCCAGTTTCTATCTTTAGGAGTTGTAAGCCTGTCGGCAGTTTCTACGTAGAAATATATATTATCATTGTCTCTAGCAACTTTTGATTTTACAATATCATTTCGTCCTGTTTTGTTTAAATAATATTTATTATTCTTACCTCGGTGTGCCCTATGAAATGTATTTCCTTTATAGTGGTTAAACTCAGGCAATACTTCATTCCATTGATCGATGTTATTACCAATCCTTATAGTTTTATAATCAGATATTTTAGATGGTGGGGACATACCTTTGAATTGCCTAACATTATCAATCAATTGTAAATAGTAAACATCCCCTTTGTCACCCCAACCTTTGTTGGGCTCAATATCTCTACTGTGATTCCAGTCGAATTGATCCACAAAAGAGAATGGATCACCAGTCCAAGTATGTTCCGGTAGCCATTGTCCTGCAATATATTCATTCCATCCTGTGATAAATACCAATTCAGGATCTATTTCAAATGCCCTTTCCCACTGTTCCTGAAAATTCCATCCATAAAGATAACCATCTATACGAGGATCAAATCCATTCCTTTTTGAGAAGTTTCGTCCCTGTGCTCCCGGGAGATTAAAGGCACTGCAATGTCCATTAGTTGATGGGGCTGCATTTTGAGCTACTCCAACTGTTGCTTGTTCGTAACTTCCGTCTATCTTTTTTATATAACCATGTTGTGGATAGTTCTCGAGCCATCCCCACTGATTGTTTCTGTTAGGCCCATCTACATAATCCGGCTGACCAGGTCTGAATGTAAAAAACTCAGCAATTTCACGATCTTCCTGCGAATCGGTTAAATTATCAGGATATGCCATAATGCATGGTTTTCCTTTCCAATAGAACCAAAGATTTTCGTATCTGCCTGGTTTATATACATCTCTATATAGCTGACGAAGAGAAACTAATGAGTGAGGTACTGCACCGAAAGGAAGCATAAAAGCGATTTTAGGAACATCAACTCCATCTTTCTGCGCCTGATCCCATGTTTTCATTAGAGCTTCATATGATTCTTTCCATGTTAAACTTCCGTTTGTACAGTCGAAGAATACTGCATCTACTTTAGCATCGGCAAGCATTTCGGCATGTTTTCTAAGCACCCAAGGGTCTGTCGTTTTATAATATCCTAGCAAAGGTTCTTCCCAGTAAAAGTGTCCTGGTTTATTTGTACCCCATGCAAAATGATTATAATCTTTCATAGCCTCAGGGTGTTTACGAACAATTTCTGTAATGTTTTTTACAGTTTCTGTTGTGTCATCACTATTTTGATGCCATGTCCAATAAAACATAGCTATATATTTGTTTTTAGTATTTCCTGATTCTGAAAAAGTGCGTAATTCTCTTCCGAGAGCATCTGTGGCAGCCCATAGATCACTGTCTATCTGTTGAGCTACAATGTGCTGTGTTAATAGGTGTAGAAGTGAAATGAATACTATCCTTATTAGTTTTTTGTATAACATAATTACATAGTTTATTCATGTTGTTAATTATTACAATTCAATTACAGCCTATGACTCATACCTATTTTTAGTCTACTCCTTTTCCAAGGTCAACTTTCAGGCCATATACAGATCCTGAGGATAGGAGTGAAGGTAAATATTATAGACATATTGCTTATTGCTGTATCGTGACTACCCAGATTCCAGAACCGATATTATCTATTACCGTAAAATTTCTCTGCTTTTTATAAACAACAGGTTCATTGTTTATAAATACTTTCTGTTTTGATGAATAGAAAGGCAGATGAAGCTCAGCTGTTGTATTTCCGGGAATATCCACTTCAAGCATAAATTCATTAGAACTATTTTTAAATTTTGCTTTGATTTCACCCTTGATTGTAGGATGTTTAATCTCTGCAAATTCTAGTGATGAAGGTTGAGGTTTTATTCTAATTTTACTGAATCCCGGCTCTAATGGCTCTATTCCCATTAGTTTTCGTGGAATAAGGTTAGCAGGAGCTGCACCCCAAGCATGGTTCCAGTCCTGATTTGGTTTATATTTATTGTCCCAGGCCTCTAATGTAATAGTAGAGCCCACTCTAATCATATTGTACCAGCTTCTTTCAGAAGTAGATGTAAGTAACTCTAACCCGTAATTTGCATCGTGGCTGTTGTATATTGCATCTAAGAGGAACTGCGAACCATATACGCTACAAGCCATCTTTCTCGATCGGATAAATTCTAGTACCGATTTAATATTCTTTTCGGGGACGAGTCCAAAAGCTAAAGGGAACATGTTGGCGTGAAGCGATGCATGGTCTGTTCCGATTCCATCAACATACACTCCTCGGTTTATATCAAAAAGAAGTTTATTAAAAGAGTTTTTCAATTTAACTGCTTTTGCTGTGTATAACATTTGGTCGTCGTGCTCTCCAAGTGTTTCTGCAATCTTAGCCATCAGTGTAAGTGCTCTGTAATGATAAGCATTTACAACTGTATTCACATCAGTAAATACAAATCCGTCGGTTTCACCTCCTTCTTCTTTTTCTAATCCTAGAATTCCTGTGTGAGGCCAATCTACAATATCGTTTAACTTGCCATTAAAATGAATAGATTCAAGTAGTTCTTGAGTTACTTTGCCAGTCCTTGTACTGATAAATCCATTTTCCTCAGAGAGGGCTGTAAGGGTTTTGGCTTTCAGGTCAACATAATAATTTTCTAGTGACAATTTATTACCAGTATACATGTAATCTTCCCAAGCCATAATTACCGATTGCATAATCCACTCTGTAGGCCATGTAGGTTTGTGAATTAGGTATTCATGAGAGTAGCGAGCCATGTTGTAGTCGCGCGCAACACAGTAATGGGAAAGTTGATTGATAAGTGCATCGGCTTCATAGGGAATCCGTTCACGATCTCCATCAACATAAATTCCCATGTATGAAGTTGCTTTTATGGAATATTTACTTAAATCCCAAATTCTATTCAATATAGAGTCTGAACTGTTAAAGTAGGAATCCGAATCGTTGAAAGGATAAAAGACAGTCTCTCTAATTATATCCTTGACCTGTAGGGTGTGTTTGTAATTCTCAATTTCGCAATACCGAAAAGGTGTAACTTCTCCAATATAATCAGGCATTAATATTGCTTGTGGACCGGTGTTTCTTCGGTCTGGAGTAATTGTAATTACATATGTATTCCATCCTTTTTCGGGTTTGATTATATATCTGGAGTAACGTATACTTCCTCCAGGTGAGCGATCTACAGTACCTTCCTTCTGTGCTTCGCCTAAATGGATAGTCAAACTATCTGTACCATCATCAGAGTACAAGTTCAATCGAACTCTTCCGAAAGCAGCTTTCCCAAAATCCGCAAAGTAGCGGTTCTCACCATTGTTTTTTATTTTTATAGGATGTTCGTCTTGTTTTTGAATTGGATATCTGTCTGTTGCATAACCTGTAAGTTTTTCGGATGTTTTAAAAAGAGAAATATCTGAGAATTTCAATGTATATTCCTCTTTTTCTTTTGTTTGTGTTTTCTTTGATTTGCTTTTGGGTTGAACATCTAACTTGGGAGTTTCGCTTTCAACCCAAATTTTCACTTTCCAGTAATATACTTTCCCAGGTTCAAGTTGATTACCGCTATAAGGGATGTTGGAGGACTGATTACTCTTAACTTTCCCTGAATCCCACAGAAAATCAGAGTTGGACTGTAACATTTCATTCACATCAGACTCTTCTATATTCAATGAATCGTATTGAAGTAATTCTTTATTCGATGTTACTAATATCCTATATGCTGTTTGTGTTGTGTTATTATTCACTGATGGAACTATCCACCCAAAACAGGGTGCACCAGTACTTATCTCGGTGAATTGAAAATTTTCTCTTCTAGAAATGGCTTCATCCAAGGGAGTAGTAGTACGATATCCGTTTAAAAACACCTGATTCTGTGCAGATAACATATTTACTGTAAGTTCATAAGGAACAAGATTTTCCTGTGAAATGGCTGAAATACAGATGAACAGGTTAATTAGGAATAGAAGTGTTATTTTTTGCATTTTAATGATATTTGTTCTTAAATCACTTATATAATATTTGATTTTTAGTCTGACCTAAAACTATTTTAAATAAAGTATACTGATTTATTTCCTTTTCAGATACTTTTATAGTTTTTTTCTTCTTTCAAGTACGAGTCAAATAAAAGATGTTAATATAATTATATACAAAAATAAAGTTTAAAGAATATACTTGTAAAATAAAAAATGATTTAATAACTATGTTTTTTGATACTGTTATTATTAAATAATTCTCACATCGAGGATTAAAACTTAGCTTTGAATTGATATTCTCCTGATTGTAATCTCATTATTACTTTACCATTTTCTTCACCCAAGATTTGAATATTTGCCGAAGACTTAATAGGGCTGCTCCCTTCGCTGA
The DNA here is from genome assembly GCA_964605035.1 of uncultured Proteiniphilum sp. Classification (GTDB taxonomy): domain Bacteria; phylum Bacteroidota; class Bacteroidia; order Bacteroidales; family Dysgonomonadaceae; genus Proteiniphilum. Next base: position 12,248 of record CAZSBA010000027.1, read on the forward strand.
TTTTATCTACGCTTGTTGACTGTATATATAATGTAGCAGTGGTGTTTGCCGGCACCTTGAAGCAGTAATTGTACGAACCTTCTCTAATTTCCCAACCACTTTCAATCCGCCCGTACATAGAGTCATAATGTCCTTTAGCCCAAGTCATCTGACCCGTAGGGTCGGGTTCAGGTTTCAGTATAAAGTGTTTGAAGCCAGGATTGGCCTCATCACGTTCAATACCAAGTGAATGATTATACATCCACGAGCCGATAGAACCGAACGAATAATGGTTGAACGAGTTCATAGAATTATTGCCACTAAATCCATGCTCACGTGTATATGAATTTAGTCTCTCCCATATGGTAGTCGCTCCCTGTTCTACGGAATACAACCATGAAGGATACTTTTTTTGCTGTAAAATATTGTATGCTGTTTTAGAATATCCCAGGTCTGAAAGTACCCTGTTAATCCATGCCGTACCTATAAATCCTGTCATTAGCGAGTAGGGGAGATATTCCTGTTCTCCGTCTCTTAAGGTTCCCTTTTCAATACAATCCATAAGTTGTTTTACAACAAGATCTTTTACTTCTTCGTTGCAAATTCCAAAAGCCAATGGGAGAACATAAGACGTTTGTGTGCCTATAAACTTACCTTTATTTTCCGGATGCATGAACCCTGAGTGAATGGTCTGTCCAGTCTCTAAATCGAAATATGTTTTATTGAAAAAATCTTTTCGTTCTTCGTGTAGTTTGGAAAACCATTTGGCGTCGCCCTCCTTTTTCAATACTGTTGCTATGCTTTGCATCAGCTCTAGATTATAGATGAAATAAGCTTCCCATAACAGGGTGTTATCGTTTTTGTCCTGTTCAGGCCCGAGCCAGTCGCCAAGGTTCCCTTCTGTCAGTATATTTGTAACAGGATCTATGTAACCTAATAGATATTCTATATACGATTTCATTGCATCGTAATGTTCAACCAGCAATGATAGATCATTATATTGCATATAACTCTCCCAGGCCACGGTAATGCCAGCACTACCCCATAGGATACCTCCGAAACCACCACCCACTGGAGCAACATCCGCAAACCGTCCGTCTTCACGTTGTGTGTCTCGCATAGCCAGCATGTGGCGGCGAAGAAACTGAGGCAGATGTCCTAGGTAGGTAGCTGTTCTAGAGAAGACAGATATATCACCACTCCATCCCATACGCTCATTTCGCTGAGGGCAATCGGTAGGTATAGACAAAAAGTTGCTTTTTGCAGACCAGGTGATGTTTTCCCACAACTTATTTACGAGAGGGTTAGAAGTTTCATAACCTGATGCAAATTGTTGAATAGAACTAAGTACGTCAGCCTTCACAGCCTCCAAGGGTAGTGGTTTATCAATGCCTGTAATTTCTACATACCGATAACCGTGGAATGTAAACCTAGGATTAATGACTTCGTCTCCTCCCTTTGTAATATAGATATCCTGTGCGAGTGCCCCACGAATATTTTCAAGCATGATCATACCCACGTTGTCCTTGAATTCGGGGAGATTGGGATATTTTACTTCTGCAAAACGCAGTAATATTTTGTTACCCTTTTGTTCTCCCTTGAGGGTGATTTTTGGTACTCCTACCATATTCTGGCCCATGTCGTAAACATAAACCCCAGGCCTGACCTCTTCCACAGAGACAGAGGTGAGTTCATCAACTTTCTTTACTGTCTCCCCAAATTGACCTATCAGCTTCATTTCTGAGAAATCGTTTACTGCTGGCATTCTGTTCAATTCAATTATTTCGTCATCCATAATGGAATTTTCTTGGTTTACCTCAACAGCTTTCTTCCATTCGTAAGCGTCGTAAGATGCTTCCGACCACCCTTCTATAAGTGTGTTTTTCCGTGCATCGTGAACCTCTCCTTGAAAAAAACTGCTATACACAATAGGACCGTTGTCGAAAAACGACCAAGAGGCAGAATCACTAACTATTGTCTCTTTCGAACCATCAGCATGCGTAATAACTAATTTAGCTAAGAGCGATTGCCTATCACCGAACAAATTCCATAGGTAGCCCATATATGTGATTGCCCCGCTCCACCAACCTTCACCCAGCATAACTCCAAGAGCATTATCACCTTCTAGGATATAGTTTGTGACATCATAAGTCTGATACATGTGATGTTTGTTGTACTGAGTGAGACCTGGATTGAAGTAGTCGTCGCCTACTCTTTCACCATTTATATAAACCTCGTATATTCCTCTTGATGTAATATAAAGCCGCGCTTTGGTAACCTCCTTGTCACCTGAAGAAAATGTTGTCCTAAGCATCGGCATCGATTTTTTACTAATATTGGCAGTGATAAAAGTGTCCGAGTTGCCAGCAGTGACCAAAAAAGAGCCGTTATCTCTCGACAAGTTTTCCTTGTCTTCAAAAACATTCCTGTTACCAGTTGTGCCCGACTTGTCAGAAAAAAGAATATTATTCGGAACACGATAATTGCGCACTTCCACATCCGAGAACTTTGCAGATTGATGTGGCTTTATTGAAAAACCTATTTCACAAAGCAGTGGAAAGCAAATATAATCCCAGCTGTTCCCAATTGGGTTGATGGTTACTGATCCTAATTTATTCAATTCATCTTCACCACCTATGTAAAAATCAGTAACGCTATACATCGTTTTCAGGTAAATGGTGTGTTGGTCGTACATATTCTTAATGTCGATAATAGAAAGAGGGATAGCCAAAGTTTGCAAGGGCGTTTCCTTGCTGTCGAGAGGTGCATAACCTACACGGTACACATTCAGGAAGGCTCTACCTCCTCCACCAACGGCAGAGATATCCAGTTCTACTTCAACATATGACTCGTCTTTGCCGTTTTGAAGGTTATATATGTTCAGGTTTTTGTTCATCAGACGAGGATCGTTAGCGCCAAAAACAAACCCTGCCTTGGTAGTACCACTGTTTTTGTCTAGTTGCACAGTATAATTGATATTGTAAGTTGGCAAGTAATCTGGGTAAAGAACTAAATCTTCGTCACCACCACCAATCCATTTAGCTCCTTCCCAAGCGGATATAGAGGGATTCATTAGTCCCGTTTCGAACCATGACTCTTCCGAGAATTCCTTATCATCCTGATTCCATACAAAAACGGTCCAATGGTACCTGGTTGTAGCTTCAAGAGGTTTTCCTGAATATTCAATGTTGAGGGAGGTGTTTGATGATACAATTCCGGTATTCCACATTTCTTGTCCAGTTTCGCTTGCAACTACAATCTGGTACTTCGTTTGGGATTGACCGCGGTCTTTCGATATCATCTGCCAACTAAAACGTGGATTTTTTACATCTATGCCTATTGGGGTTACTTCATATTCGACTTTTAAAGCGGATATTTCTGCTTTTGTACAAGCAGAACCTATAAGAATCAAAGTGATAATCAGAAAAAATCTAAGCATATTTATATTCATGGTTTTTAATTAATTTTTTAAGGCTGAATATTTTTTTCAATGGAATTATATATCTCAAACATATCATACTTGTGGAAATGTCCATGGATCTCTATACAAAGGCTTTATAAATTTATTTGCATCAACTAAGTTAAATGATTTTTTCATATCATCATACTGTAAGGAGTTGCCACTCATTCTGGCAGCAATGTTTCCTAAATGTGCATATTTGGCACTTAAGCTACCTGCCTCTATTGTACATGCTGTATTCCTGTCTCTTCTTTTAATACAGTCCAAGAAGTTGAAAACATGATCTTTGTGCTCTTGATAATCTGCTTTTACTATTTTCTCTGGAACCTTTTGCTTTTCAGGATAAACCTGCCAATCATCTCTATTCGCTACCAATGTTCCATTTTTACCTGTAAATATTAATCCATAATTTTTACCATACGGGCCAGATTCGGTTCCAGCATTATTTTCCCAAGTCATTATGTAGTCATCAAACTGATATAATACAGATTGAGTGTCAAAAGTTTCGTGCATGCCCTCAGGGTATAGAAAATTGCCAGCATTAGCCTGAATACTATTGGGCATCGTTTTTACTTTTTTTGCCCACAATGCCATATCTAATAAATGTACCCCCCAATCGGTCATGAGGCCTCCACCATAATCCCAAAACATTCTCCATGAACCGTGAAAACGTTGACTGTTGAATGTACGTTGAGGGGCAGGCCCCAACCATGTATTAAAATCAACACTTTCAGGGATACTAGAATCGTGCACAGTTCTGGCAATTGCAGCATAGTTAAAGTTTGCATATACATGAATACGAGATATATCTCCCAATACACCGGTATCCAAATAATCAATCATATCTTTCCATAGCTTTGCGCTTCTTTGTTGTTGACCTACCTGTATTACTCGCTTATGTTTATTTGCGGCCTCAACCATCACGTTGCATTCTGCTATCGAATTACCAATAGGTTTCTCTACATACACATCTTTTCCTGCTTTACATGCATCCACAAATTGCAAGCAATGCCAATGATCTGGTGTTCCAATAATTACCGCATCAATATCCTGTCGATCCAGAATCCGGCGATAATCATCATACAACTCAAATTTTTCTTGCTGTATAGATGATAATTCTTTTGCTCGTGACTCCAAAATCGATTTATCAATGTCACACAATGCTAAACATCGTACTTCATCCGACTTCATGAAACTCATCAAATTGCTCCAACCCATATTTCGGCAACCAATCAATGCTACATTAATTTTATCGTTTGCAGATACACCTAAGGTTGCAGACTTTAAATATGTAGGCATTGCTATACCAGTTGCAACAGCATAGGATGATTTCTTCAAAAAAGAGCGTCTTGTAATTGTCATATGTCTATAATTTTAAAATGATATTTTGGTGATCTGATTAAACCTTTTTTTCTGAGATATGAATGTTTTTTACATCAATTGCTCCATACATTACATTTAATGCCGCTTTTCCATTGGTAAGTGAGACAGTGCCAAATCCGCTTTCAGTGGATATAAACGATGTGAAATCACCAATTTTTGAATCAATGTAAAGGATCTTGTCTATTGCGTCGTAACGTACACCGGTCAGTCCCTGCAATAATCCATAACTTGCCATAGCCCGAGCATACCAGTGTCCACATTCATATTCGTTAAAGGGATTCCTTACTGCACCATCATATCTTTTACGGCATGTGCGTACAATCTCTAATCCTTTCTGCACTTCTCCTTTCAACATCAGATGACTCGCTACCTGATATTCGATACCTGTCCACACCTCATTACTATAGACAAAAGGTAGAGATAAAGCCCCTTCTTTCGGCCAAGAGCAGAGTAAAAGACCTCCTTCTTCTCCACAAGCGTATGTCGGTCGTTGAGGATTATAATGATCCTGCAGGGTAGTTTTCAGATTGTATCCATGCACTGCATTCAGATGGCTAGTTACCTTTGCAGTATCAATAACCTCCTTAAGTCCGCACACCGATGCCATCCACATTCCCAATATTCCATCCGAAAGACAGCCAGTGCCGTATTGGTATTTAGGTCCCTCTTTCTTTAAAAGAGCAATTGCTTCGTCTGAATATATGCCTCCATAGGATTGAACCTCCACCGGGTTAGGTGCACTCAACCCTTCCCACACAATTTTTTGTATGAAGTATTCACCGTCGTAGAGGTTGTTTTCCATAAATTCTTTTCCTTTTTCGAGTAACATAACATAGAAATCGAAAGGTTGATTAAGTTCCTTGCTTATCTCAATAAAAGCTGTCAAAGCACCAAGGTAAAAGCTAGTACACATTCCATCTGGTCCCCAGAATTCAATATCATAAGTGTTGTGATGAGGTTCTTCAAGATAGCCTTTATGTTTCGGATCCCACTTGTTGATACAATAATCTATGCTTTTCTTCACATAGGGATATAAGCCTATAATCCAGTTTGTGTTCCCGCTTATTCTCCAATCACGATACATCTTCATGATTCCTCCCAGCTGCCCGTCTGCTGCAGCGTGAAAATCATGCTGAGTAGGTTTGATTGGGATATCGGAACGAAAGTTCTGATGCCCGTTTTCGTCCTGGCTAACCTGAAACTCAGTTTCTCTTAAGCTTCTTTCTAATGTTGGAAAGAGATGTGGTATTGCTTGAGCGTAGTTCCAAACATGAGTACAGCTTCCATGACAACAACCCGATTCATCATTACACCCTTCCCATGCCCAGAGTTTTCCATCCGAAACTCTCAAGATGGTGGGTGATTTCAAAATGGTTAAGTTAGCTGCAACGGCCTCAATCACCTCAGGAGGAAGGGTAGAAGCGTAAAAAGCATCCCTGAATAACTCAGAGGATAATTTCAATTCTTTTCGATTATCATTCCAATAGTATATGAGATCATCAAGTCCATCAAACCGTTCAGAATACCATGGTCTGTAGTAAGGATTCCCCTGATTGGTAACACCAAGCTCATCAGGACCAGTAATCTCCCACTCATCCAGATCATTCTGTTCGAAATCAGCTATTATGATTGCCGAAGAAGTAGGATTTCTCAAAGACTCATTGTGGTTATCTGTTAGCATAAATTGATCTGCAAGTATATGACCCCACCCATAGGTGTCAAGGTCAATTATTTTAAGTCTGGCTTCTTTTCCGTAAAAGCGCTTAATATCCCAAATATGCTCCGATAGAATTTCACTGTTCTGACCCGTTGCTGTTTCCACTATTTTGTTTTCCACAACCAGATTTACCGATGTCAGCTCTTTTTTATTCCCTCCTCCAACAAGAAATTTAAGATAGCGTCTATTAATCTTAAATGGAGGTGAAATCATTATTCCTATCTGGCTATCACCGTTAGAATCAAAAGAGTTCAACAGACCTTCACCCGCATAGCCAGATACAGCTTGTTGGTTCTTAACTGCATTTCTAGTTACTTTTCCCGAAAATGCCGCTCCCGAAACTACCGCATGACCAATAGAGAGATCAGATTTGGGCAGATACCAGCAGAAATTCACTCTAACTGTCTTTTTTTCTCCAGGTTTTAGTTGAATTGGTAGGTAAACAGAAGCACCAGGCGACACCCCTTCTATGGCAGGGTTACTGGCAATTTTTCCACTTCTTATATTATCCCAAAGTATGGTCTGAGAGTCGAACCATCCCCCTCTGAACCAACAATGGTCTGTTACAGCACGATTATCTTCTAGAAATATTGCAAACCCTTCATTTCTGTTAACGCCGTTGTTTACAGCTCTTGAGAATCTAAATCCATTCTTCTGCTCTAATATGTCTCCTTTCTCATCTATAAAATTCCTTGCATTATAAGAAAAAACAGTATCTAAGATGCTATCAGAAAGGTTCTTGAAGCTGTATTCAATGGCTCCCACAGGGAGGCTTGAGTTATCTTCGTCGGTAGGGATAAATGGGCTCCATCCCGATATTTTCACTTCCAGAGGTATATCCTTATCCTGCAATTCAATTAAACCGAATGGAAATCTGGCTAGAAACGAACCTTTTTCAAATCTTGGTAATCCATAATTGCGATTACCCAGACCATTGCCAGTTCCACTTTGGCCAAACAATTTCCACGTGGGAACTGTCGACTCTAATACTTTAGCCCCGTTCTCAAGTCCTTTTACACAGATAGCAGCAAAAGCATACGGAGTATTATATATTTCTGGTTTGTTATTTACAGAGAGATGAGAAATTGCTCCTGTACCTTCCAGGCAGAACATGCCTGCTCCGATTCCACCGATAGGAAAAGCAACTCTGCTAAGGTATTCATTTTCATAGACGCCATTGAAGTTTCTAGTTGTTCTGTCAAGCTGAAATTTCAGATTATCAATTTTATCACTCTTGCTTATTAAACTACTGGCATTAGATAATGCAGGATAGCCTATAACGGAAAGGGAACCCAATCCAGCTTTTTTAAGAAATGATCTCCTGTTGCTCATAATGTGTTATAGTATTTATTGGTGTCTAATTAATAATTCTCAATCAGGTTAAGAATATTTATTTGAGACATGTTTATATTGTTTTATCTGTCTCATTAATTCGTTGAAAGACTACTATCTAAAGTTTATACTGCAAGTTTAGTTAATTTACATGTAAAAAACTCTTTTTAGAGATTTTTTATTTTCTATACCTTACTTTTATTGTGAGAGAATGTTCGAAATGGAAATTATTAGCATTAAGGAATTCCTGCTCTTAACTGGCTGTGAAATTTTATGATTTAAAATAAAACTAAAGACTATAAAACAACAAAGACGATCTAATCAGATCGTCTTTGTTGTTTTAGCTGTAACTATTAGCTACACTGTTGCTTAGGCTGATAATACAGTACTCAGCTTCTTGCCGGTTAATTTCTGAATATCTTTAACCATCATACGTTCATCCGGAGCACAAAAAGAAAGAGCTGTTCCGCTTTTTCCCGCCCGACCAGTACGGCCAATACGGTGAACATATGTTTCGGCTACGTCAGGTAAGTCGTAATTGATCACCATTTCCAGATCTACAATGTCAATCCCTCTTGCAGCGATATCGGTTGCAATGATCACCTTTGTTTTTCCTGATTTAAAATTTGTAAGTGCTCTTTGACGTGCATTCTGCGATTTATTACCATGTATAGCCTCGCATCCTATTCCCTTCTTATTCAGCACACGAGCAATTTTATCTGCTCCGTGTTTAGTACGTGAAAACACAAGTACTGATTTACTTTGTGCTTTTTGCAATACTGTGAATAATAGATTGCTTTTTTGTGGTTTTTCTACAAAATAGAGATGTTGCTCAACGCTATCTACTGCCGACGAAACGGGAGTAACTTCCACTCTAACAGGTTTGAATAAAATTGACCTCGATAGTTTTGCTATGAGCGGAGGCATTGTTGCCGAGAAGAAGAGTGTTTGTCTATTTTGAGGTAGTAGAGGTAGCAGACGTTTTATATCGTGTATGAACCCCATATCCAACATCCTGTCGGCTTCGTCAAGAACAAAGTGGCTAATTCCATCAAGTGAAATATGCCTTTGAGCAATTAAATCTAGTAGTCGCCCAGGGGTGGCAGTAAGTATATCCACTCCTTTTTTCAACTGATCCACTTGAGGTCTTTGATTAACTCCCCCAAAAATCACAGCGTGGCGTAAGTCGGTAAATCTACTATAATCTCCGAAACAGTCGTCAATCTGTATAGCCAGCTCACGAGTTGGGGTTAGTATAAGCGCTTTTATTTCGCGTCTTATCCCTCTAACCTTCGGTTTATTCAACTTCTGAATAATAGGAATTGCAAAAGCCGCAGTCTTGCCTGTTCCGGTTTGAGCTATGCCCAAGATGTCCCTCCCGTCGAGTACAACAGGAATCGCTTGCTCTTGTATAGGGGTTGGTGTTTGGTATCCTTTGTTTAATAATGCCTTTAAAATAGGCTCTGAAATATTTAGTTCTGTAAATGTCATATATATATTGCATCGGCATTAATATACCGATAGAGTATTCCTTTTTTTCTCTTTTTTATTATGTTTAATATTAAAGACAAAAGTAGTACAAATGTTCGACTTTATACTATTATAGTTCTTTTGGGCTCTACTGTTTTTATATTTTTGTTATATATGTGTATAAATAAACCTATTTTATGTAAGAATCCATCGAATAGACCCACACAAAGTTTTTTCCTGTTTACATCATTTATCATCGAGGTGCTATAGTAGCAGGTAGTTAGTCTTTACATGGCATTTTACTCTGTTATTAAATCTATTACCTTTTCAGGTCTGACGTCGTTGTTTATCCAAAGATCTTCTAGAATCTTAGCCCCTTCAAGCGATACACCATAATCCTCCAATCTTTTAACCGTCTCTAGCGAATCAACTTGCAATGCATTAAATAGGTGAGGTATGGGCGATTTTACAATCCGCTCCATAATAATAGTATCAACTTTAGGGTTAGCTTGCTGCTGAACAAC